>JAJYGM010000524.1 GCA_021785095.1 Actinomycetes bacterium | reverse complement strand
CAAGAGGAGCTTCGGGCCGCAGGCGATGGCGCACGCGATGACGATGCGCTGGCACATGCCGCCGGAGAACTGGTGCGGGTACCAGCGCATCCGGCTCTCGGGCTCGGGCATGCCGACCGAGCGGAGAAGTGAGACGGCCGTCTCGTTCGCGTCCTGGCGGCCCATGCCGAGGTGGTAGCGGAGCGACTCGGTGATCTGTCGGCCAACACGCACGACGGGATTGAGCGAGGTCATCGGGTCCTGGAAGACCATGGACACCTGGGCGCCCCACAGTCCGCGCAGATCCTGCTCGGACGCCGAGCTGAGCTCGACATCTCCGAAACGCACCCGTCCCTCGCGCATCACCGTGTGCATCGGGAGCAACCCCATGATGGACCGGGCGAGGACGGTCTTGCCGGATCCCGACTCGCCGACGATCGCGAGAGTCCGGCCGCGCTCGAGATCGAAGGAGACGTCGTCGACCGACTTCACGATCCCGTGAGCAGTGTTGAAGTACGTCTTCAAATGCTCGACTTCGAGAAGCGGCCGGTCATCGAGGTCGTCGATCTCACGGATGTGTCGTTTGCGGCTCACAGCACGGACTCCCGGACATCGAGGATCGACCGCAGGCGGTCACCGAGGAAGTTGACAGCGAGGATGAAGGTGAACATCGCCACGGCTGGGGCGAACAGGAGGCTCACGTACTGCGGCATCTGGTCCGAGCCGAGGGCGATCATGTTGCCCCAGGTCGGGATCGGTGCTCGCACAGACTGGCCGAGGAAGGAGAGGGCACCCTCACCGACGATGGCGAGTGCCACGCCGACCAGGCCATAGGTGATGGCAGTCGGGACGATGTCGGGCAGCAGGATGCGCCAGAGGATGCGCGATCGCTTGCAACCGAGCGCCTGCGCGGCGAGGACGTACTCGCGCTGGCTGTACTCGATCGCGGCCGCCCGTACCACTCGGAACAGCAGGGGCCACGCCACGATGGCGATGATGATGATGATGTCGATCTCGGCACGCCCGAGGTAGGTGACGATGAGAAGGCCGAGGACAAGCGATGGGAAGGACAGGAAGACGTTCGCGATGACTGACATCACGTCGTCGAACCAGCCACGGAAGTAGCCGGCTATCACGCCGAGCGTGCCGCCCACGACCTGCGAAAGAGCGATCGAAGCGAACCCGACGACGAGCGAGACCCTCGCACCGAAGATCGTTCGTGAGAGCACGTCGAAACCCGAGGGATCACAACCGAGTGGGTGGGCCGCGCTCGGGGCTCCGTTGTTCACGAAGCAGTTCGCATAGAGCTGTGACGGCGGGTCGAGCGGGAGCAGGTTGGCGATGATCGCGAGGATGATCCACGCGATCATGTAGCCGCCGGCGACCCAGAAACCCCACCCGAGACCCTGGTACCAACGCTTCCCGACTACCTGATCGGCGGTGATCGTCCGCCCCGTCGGATCCTGGCGGAGCTCGGCCGCGATGATCCCTCCGAGCTGAGCGCCGATCTCCATCGGTGCACCTGCATTGCCGAGATCCGTGAGGCCGAGCAGATCCTGCCCGACGACTTCCTGGTCAGACTGTTCTGGCACGGCGCACCCTCGGGTCGATCACGGCGTAGAGAACGTCGATGAGCCTGTTGATGACGATGTACGCGACGGCGACGATGATCGTGATGACCTGCACGGTCGGCAGGTCGGACTTCGCTACGGCAGCGGTCAGCTGATAACCGAGTCCCGGTTGCGAGAAGATCTGTTCGGCGATCACGGAGCCGACGATGAGGCTGCCGACCTGGACGCCTCCGACGGTGAGGAGGGTGAACGTGGACGGCCGGAGCGCATGGCGGAAGAGGATGTGCCAAGTCGTGAGTCCCTTTGCCCGCGCCATCACGATGAAGTCCTCCTCGAGCGTGGCGATCATGTCAGCCCGCAGCAGGCGCTGGTAGACCGCGATCGACGGGACGGCGATCGTCAGCGCGGGGAGGAACAGCACGTAGAGGTTCTGGAGCGGATCGCTGCCGAACGAAGGCAGGGCAGCGGCTGCACCGGGGAACCAGCTCAGCCTCACGGTGAAGAAGTACCGAAGGAGCGGTCCGAGGATGAACGCCGGGAGCGACAGCGCAGCGAAGCTCACCGTCGTCGACATCCGGTCGAAGATCCGGTTCGGACGAAGGGAGCTCCACATCGCGAGCGGCAGGGAGACGATCACCGCCAGGATCTGGCTGAGGATGACGAGCTCGAGGGTGATGGGATATGCGTGGGCGAGCAGCGTGGTGAGCGGCTGGGTGGGGTTGGCCGCGTAGCCGAGGGTGCCGGAGAACAAGTTCCCCAACCAGTGGAAGTACCGCGCGAAGAAGGGGTGGTTCAGGTACAGGACCTTCTCCTCGAGGTGCAGGCACTTGAGCCCCGAGAAGCCGCATGTGATTGCCGCCTCGTTCCCGGGCACCTTCGACGAGAAGAAATAGGTGAGGAACGTCAACAGGAACAGCGTCACGAGGATCTCGAGGACGCGTCGGACAACCAGCTTGATCAACTCTGCCCCCTTCCGGCTCGCCGATGCTACTTCCCTCGGGCTCGGCCCTGCTCCCTCGTCATCAGCTCACCCAGACCTGGGTGGGCCACAGAATTCCCGAGAGCATCGTGAGGCCGCGCTGGCCACTCGGCGAGAGCGGGTTGTTCCAATTCTGAACAGACTTCTGGGCTCCGATGTACCAGACGTCGCGGTTGGTGTAGATGTACGGAAGGTCGACAGCGAAGCGCTTGTCGATGAGCTCGTACTGCGCGTTCTGGACTGACGGGTCGGTCGACTGGCGTGCCTTGTCGAGCGCCTTTTGGACGATCGGGTCGTAGTTGCGGGCGAAGTTGATCGGGCCGGACGTCGTCGCCCAGAAGATGTAGTTGAGGTCCGGGTTGACGTTCGCGAACTGGCGCCAGCTGAACAGCTGGTAGCCGCCGGCGAGAGCATCGTTGATGAGGGTGGACTGCTGGACCTGTGCGATCTGGACGGTGAGGCCGAAGGCCTGCCACATCGCTCGGAAGTAGTTGGCGTCCGAGAGCGACTGCGTCGTCTGGGTCGTGGTGTAGGTGATCGTCGGCTGGTGGCCACCGTTCGCCTTGAGGAAGGCCTGGAAGTAGGACCTCGCCTTCTTGATGTCGAACTGGGGATAGCCCGTGTCGGAGGCGTACGGGCTCGGCGGCGGGAAGACGCCGTTCGTCGGCGTCGGGATCCCCTTCCCGAGATCCCTGATGATCGCCTGCTGGTCCGTGCCGTAGGCGAGCGCCTTGCGGATGTTGATGTCCTTCATCACCTTGTCGGCAATGTTGATCATGATGAAGTCGATGTCCGGCTCACCGACCGAGAGCGAGTTGTCGCCGAGGGTCGCGAGACTCGAGTTCGCCGCCATCTGCTGGATGATCGGGTCGTAGTCGACGTGCATGAGCTGGATCGTGTTGGACTCGAGCGCCGAATACCGGGTGTCGACGTCCGGGATCGGCTTGAACGTCCACGTGTCGACGTAGGGCAGCCGGTTGCCGTAGCTGTCCTTGCGCCAGTAATGAGGGTTCTTCGTGAGGGTGAAGTGCGAGTTCGGCGTCCATTGCTGGTACACGAACGGGCCGGTCCCCACCGGGTGCGTGTTCAGCACCTGCTCGCCCTTCTTGTACTGCGTCGGCGAGAACATGTACGCCATCTGGCCGCCGATGTATCCGGCGAGCCAGTAGTCGAAGGGCACCCACGGCTGCAGCATGTGCATCTTGATCGTGAGCGAGTCCACCTGGGTGACGGCGTTCTTCGGGTTCTTCACGTCCATGTAGTTCGTGAAGGCGAAGTTCGTGAGACCGGAGTAGAGGAACTCACGCATGCAGAACAGCAGGGCGGCTCCGTCGCACGGCGTGCCGTCGTGGAAGTAGATGCCGGGCCGGACCTTGATCGTCCACTCGGTGTAGTCGGCGTTCGGCGTGATGGACTCGGCGAGGTAAGGAGCGACCGTGCCGTCTTCGAGGATGATGGCGAGAGGGTCGTAGACGGCCCTCGCGTAGCAGACGCCCGTCGAGTCGAAGTGGGCGTACGTCGGATCGACACCTGCCTCTTCGGCTTCGGTGCCGAAGGTGACGGAGCCCCCCATCTTCGGCTTCGCGGTCGAGACTCCGACCTGAAGAGCCTTCTTGTGGCTGATCTTCTTCACGCCGGCCGGTGTGCTGCCACCACATGCGTCGAGAAGGACAGCACTGGCTCCGACAGCTCCGAGCGCGGCGCTGCCCTTCAGAAACGTACGTCGATCAAGGCTGGACACGTTCCCCTCCCTCAAAGTGTGGCGTCATACTACGCGCGAGCGATCGCCACCGGGGGACAGGATTACCATCCCACGGATGCCTGATCGCCGCGCTTTCGTCCTGAGGGCGCTCGTGGTCATCGTGTTGGTATCGGCAGTCGTGCTCCGTTTCTTGACACGGTCTCCGCTCTGGCTCGACGAGGCCCTCACGGTCAACATCGCAGCGCGGCCGGTCTCCCAGATCCCGCACCTCCTCCGCGACGACGGCGCCCCGCCCCTCTACTACTACCTCCTGCACTACTGGATGGCCGTGTTCGGCACCGGAGACGTCGCCGTGCGCGCGCTGGCGGGCGTTTGCGGCGTGATCAACCTCCCGATCGCCTGGTTGACCGGTTACCGCGTCGGTTCGAGATGGTGGGACTTGGACCAGGCGCCCCCGGAGGCAAGAGCCGACCGCGAGGCTCGCGGACGCGTCACCGGCTGGGCAGTGACGCTTCTGCTCGCGAGCTCGCCCTTCGCCGTCTACTACGACACCGAAGCCCGGATGTACGGCCTCGTCGTCCTGCTCGGAACGCTCGGGGTCCTGGCGGCGGTGTCGCTGTTGCGCAAGCCCGACTGGCTCCGGGCGCTCGGGGTGGCGGCGGTTGCGGCCGCCCTGCTCTACTCGCACTATTGGGCGCTCTACGTGGTGTTCATCGGCGGAGTGATCGCACTCTGGTGCTCCGTTCGCGGGCCGCACCTACGGGCGGCTCGCTACGGCCTGGCCGGCCTCGTCGTCGCCTGCCTGACGTTCGTTCCGTGGCTCCCCACGTTCCTCTTCCAGCTGAAGCACACGGGCACGCCGTGGGCGATGCCTGCCGACTACACCGCAATCGTCTTCACCTTCACCCAATTCGCCGGCGGCGCCTCGTCACCCGGGCGAGCGCTCGCGCTGATCTTCTTCTTCCTCCTCGTGCTGGCGGTCTTCGGGATCCCGCAGGACAAGACCCACGTGCTGCTCGACCTGCGCACGCGTCCGGGCATCCGCCTCGTGACAGCAGGGGTCCTGGCGACGCTGCTCGTGGCGATCATCGCCGCAAAGGCCTCGGGCACCACCTTCGCCGACCGCTACACGTCGGTCGTCGCCTTCCCTGCCATCCTCATCTTCGCCTACGGCCTCACCGCCGTCTCCTCCCGGCCGGTGCGGCACGGCATACTCGCGGCGGCGGTGGCGCTCGGCTTCGCCGCCTCCATCCCGAACGCTCAGCTGCTTCGGACACAGGCAGGTGAGGTGGCGGCCGCTATAAACGCCCAGGCACGGCCGGGCGACGTCATCGCCTACTGCCCGGACCAGCTCGGGCCGTCAGTGAGCCGGATCGTGTCCGGGCACTACAAGCAGATCACGTCACCCCGCGGACAAGGACCAGCGACCGTCGAATGGGTCGACTACGACGCCGCGCTCGCACGGGCTAATCCCTTCCGCTTCGCCCAGCGAGTCGCGAAGCTCGCCGGCAACCGGACGATCTGGTACGTGTCGGCGCCCCAGTATCAAGGTTTCGGCAACCTGTGCCAGGACATCGCCATCGACCTGTCGCGCTACCGCACCGGCAAGACGATCGTGGCGAACCAGCCTGCCGACTCGCCCTTCGAGATCTACGAGGGCATGTCCCTCGAGCGGTTCGCGGCACGGTGAGCTGGAGGGGGGAGGGCAGCCGACCGCAGCTGCTCGCCTCGATGAGGGCTGCGGTGCTGCCGTTCCTCGTCGCCCGCGCGCTCGTGATTGGCGCGCTCGTGCTCACCCGCTTCCTGGTCGACCAACTCCATCCCACAGGTGCGATCGGGGCTCGTGCCATCGGGACGGCTCATGCCGGCCTGTTGTCCTGGGACGCGGCGTGGTATCGCCGAATCGCCGAGACGGGCTACGCGGGAGCCGGAACCTCGTCTTTGCGCTTCTTCCCCCTGCTGCCCCTGCT
>JAJYGM010000229.1 GCA_021785095.1 Actinomycetes bacterium | reverse complement strand
CGGATGGTACGTGCTGCTGCTCGCCATCTGCGTCGGCGGCGTCGGGCTCATCGCGTACAGCCGCTACGAGCGGCTCCACCCGACCGCGGCCGCGTCCAACACCTCGAACGTCCCGCCGACCAAGGCCGACCTCTGGAAGGTAGGGCTCGCTCTCGACATATGCGGCAAGTCCTCCTACCTGCCCGCCACCGCCGGCGTGCAGGCCCTCAGCACGAACGGCCACGGCGTCGTGACCATCGAGCCCGGCCTTGCCACCGATCCGACCCTGTACTCGGGTGCCAAGGCCACGTTGCAGGCCTTCCTGCTGCCCCAGAACGTGATCCTCGGCTCGGCGCGGCTGCAGCTGCCGGGCAAGTCGCCGACCACGGCCACGCCCACGACCTCGTCGACGACGACCACCTCCACGACCTCCACCTCCACGACCTCCACGACGGCGGCTTCGTCCAGCACGACGTCGACCACGAAGCCCGGCTCGTCCACGACGACGACCTCGACGACCGTGCCGGCGCCGAAGCCGATCATCTACACGAACGGGCAGACCTGCCACGGCAAGAAGGCGATCGTGCAGGTGATGGAGTGGGCCTCGCCGTCCGCGAAGCACGGGCACCTCGTGGCGAAGGCCTCGACGCTCCGGTTCAAGAACGGCCAGCTCATCACGATCGCCTTCGTCCCGAAGGGCGCCACGATCCCGAAGCCCGGCTCCGCCTCCAAGATCGCTGCGTACCTGCTCTCCAACCCGGCCGCCCTCGCCCCGCCGAGCATCGCCTCGAGCACGACCCTCCCGGTGACCGTGCCGACGACGACCCCCGCCACGACGTCGACGACGGCCGGCTCGAGCACCACCACAACGACAAGCAAGGGCTGAGACGAAAAAGGGTTGATGGACGCGATCGTCCTCGTGGGCGGTGAGGGCACGCGGCTCCGCCCGCTCACCTACGACATCCCCAAACAGATGCTCCCGGTCGTGGACCGCCCCATGATCGAGCACGTCGTCTCCTGGCTGGCGCGGCACGGGATCGACCGGGTGGTGCTGTCTCTGGGGTACCGCCCGACAGCGTTCCTCGAGGCGTTCCCTTCCGGAGAGGTGGCCGGCGCACGCCTCGCCTACGCGATCGAGCCGCAACTCCTCGACACGGCCGGAGCGGTCCGCTTCGCGGCAGAGGAGGCCGGGGTCGACGACACGTTCCTCGTGTTGAACGGGGACGTGCTGTCGGACTTCGACGTGACCTCGCTCGTGTCGTTCCACAAGGACTGCGGCGCCGAGGCAACGATCCAGCTGACGCCTGTCGAGGATCCCTCGTCGTTCGGCGTCGTGCCGACGGACCCGACCGGGCGTGTGCTCGCCTTCATCGAGAAGCCGGCGCCCGGGACTGCGCCCACCAACCTCGTCAACGCTGGCTGCTACGTGATCGAGCCGTCGGTCCTCGGCCGGATCCCGTCGGGCCGCCGGGTCTCGATCGAGCGCGAGACGTTCCCGGCGCTCGTCGCCGACGGGCACCTCTACGCCTTCGAGTCGGACTCGTACTGGCTCGACACCGGGACCCCGGCGAAGTACCTCGAGGCGTCGCTCGACGTCCTCGGAGGGAAGCGGACCACGGCGTCCCTGCCTGCGGCGCCAGAGGTCGCCCGCGGCGTCTTCCTGCATCCTGATGCAGCCGTGGAGGGCGAGATCCTCCCCGTCGCCTATGTCGGGCCGGGCGCCCGGATCGCAGCAGGTGCGGTCGTCACGGACTCGGTCGTCTCGGCCGGCGTCGTCATCGAGGAGGGAGCTCGTGTCGAAGGGTCGATGGTGATGGCCGGCGCCAGGATCGGGCGGGCAGCAGTCCTAGCATGCTCGATCGTGGGCCCCGGAACGACCGTCGGAGAGTTCGCTCACATCGCCGGCAACACCGTCGTCGGGGCCGGGGCAGACATTCCCGCGCGCTTCGTCCTCGAGTCGGCGAGGTTCCCGGCCCCGTGAGCTCCCGGCGCCGCGCCGAGTCCCCGGGCGCGGGCGACCCGCCAACCCGGTGCCTCGTCACGGGCGGAGCGGGATTCATCGGGTCGATGCTCGTCGACCGCCTGCTGGCGGAAGGGTACGAAGTCGACGCGGTCGACGACCTGTCGACGGGCAAGCTCGCCAACCTGGCGGACGCGCGATCCTCGGGCGGGCCGTTCCGCTTCCACAACCTCGACATCCGCACTCCCGGCTTTGCCGATCTCGTGAAGAAGCGGCAGCCCTCCCTCATCTTCCACCTGGCCGCGAACGCCTCGGTGAGGGTCTCGGTCGATCACCCGCTCTTCGATGCGGACGTCAACGTCATGGGCTCGCTGCAGGTGCTCGAGGCGGCCCGTGCGGCCGGCACGAGGAAGGTCGTCTACGCCGCGAGCGGTGGGACGCTGTACGGCGAGCCCGACCCTGCGGATCTCCCGATCGGTGAGCACCAACCTCATGGACCGCTGTCGCCCTACGGGGTGTCGAAGAAGACGGTGATCGACTACATGGTCACCTACCGGCGGCTGCACGGCCTCGAGTTCACAGCACTCGCCCTCGCGAACGTGTACGGGCCGCGACAGGACCCCCACGGGGAGGCCGGCGTCGTTGCGATCTTCGCCGAGCGGCTCGCAAAGGGTGAGACGTGCGTGATATTCGGCGATGGCGAGCACACGCGCGACTACGTGTACGTGGACGACGTCGTCGACGCCTTCGCCCGTGCCGCTCGCCGCGGAGGGGGCCTCGTGCTCAACATCGGGACGGGCAAGGAGACGAGCACGAACCGGCTCTACGAGATCATGGCGGTCGCGGCCGGCGCGCACGCACCCGCCATGCACGGGCCCGAGCGCCCCGGAGACGTGCGGCGCAACGCCCTCGATCCCGATCGGGCCTCGATCCACCTCGGTTGGAGGCCGTGGACGAGCATCGAGGACGGCATCGCCGCCGTGCTCGACTCGATCGGCGCGAGGTGACCGTGGCCGCAGGAAGGGTGGCCGTCCTCTGCGGTGGCGTCGGGGCGGCGCGCTTCCTGGCAGGTCTCGTGCAGGTCGTGGACGAAGCCTCGATCACGGCGATCGTGAACACCGGGGACGACTCGGTGATGCACGGCCTGACGATCTGTCCCGACCTCGACACGATCACCTACACGCTGTCCGGCTCGGTCAACCCGGAGACGGGCTGGGGCCTCGCGGGCGAGACGTGGCAGGCGATGGAGACCCTCGAGCGCCTCGGCGGGTCGGAACGAACGTGGTTCCGGCTCGGCGACCGCGATCTCGGCACCCACCTCCACCGGACCGGCCGGCTGGCCGAAGGAGCATCATTGTCCGAGGTGACTGCGGAGATCGCGTCGGCCTTCGGGCTGCGGCTCCGACTGCTGCCGATGACGGACGACCCGGTTCGCACCGTGCTGTCCGCGAGCGGCCGGCAGCTGCCGTTCCAGGAGTACTTCGTGAAGCTGCGCCACGCGGTGGTCGTCGACGGGGTTCACTTCGAAGGCGCGAGCAGTGCCGTGCCGGCACCCGGCGTGGTGGAGGCGATCGAATCTGCCGAGGTCGTCGTCGTCGCACCGTCGAACCCGATCGTGTCGATCGGCCCGATCCTCGCCGTGAAGGGCGTCGAGGCAGCGCTCGCCGCTCGGCGTCAGAGCGTGGTGGCGGTCTCGCCGATCGTGAGTGGGGCAGCGCTGAAGGGCCCCGCCGACCGCTTGCTCGAGGAGCTCGGTGGCAGCGCCTCGGCCGATGGCGTGGCGCGTCATCTCGCCCACGTCGTGGGCACCCTCGTGATCGACGAGGTCGACGGCGGGCTCGCTGGCGCGGTCGAGGCCGCCGGCGTCCATGCCGTCGTGACCAGGACGGTGATGTCGAGCGCGGAGATCGCAAGGGACCTCGCGACCACCGTCCTTCGCTCCGGGCGCGACCAGTAGGCAAGACTCGTCCCATGGCGAGCCCGGAGACGCTGGCGGTCATCCCCGTCCGCGGGCTGCCCGAGATCACGCGCGGTGCGGACCTCGCCCGGTTGATCGCAGGCGCGGTCGAGCTCGTCGAGGGAGACGTCGTCGTCGTGACCCAGAAGATCGTCTCGAAAGCCGAGGGGCGGATGGTCTCCATCGATCCGTCCGACGTCGCTGCGAAACGGGCGCTCGCGGAGTCCGAGGCCGTCCGCGTGCTCCGGCGCCGTGGCGACCTCGTCATCACCGAGACGAGGCACGGCTTCGTGTGCGCCAACTCCGGGGTCGACCTCTCCAACGTCGAGGAGGGCTCAGCAGCACTGCTTCCCGAAGACCCCGACCGCTCGGCGCGCCGGATCAGGGACGGGCTGCGGGCGATGACGGGTGCCGAGGTGGCCGTGATCGTCTCGGACACGTTCGGTCGGGCATGGAGGCGTGGCGTCGTCGACGTAGCGCTCGGATGTGCCGGGATCCGAGGGATCGTCGACCTGCGGGGCACGAAGGACGCGCTCGGGCGCGACCTCGTGGCGACGGAGGTCTGCGTCGTCGACGAGATCGCGGCCGCGGCGGAGCTCGTCATGGGCAAGGCGTCCGGCGTCCCGGCCGCCGTCGTGCGCGGGCTCGACCGGGGCGTGCTCGGACCCGGGTCGGTCGTCGGGGAGATCGTCCGGCCGCCGGCAGAGGATCTCTTCCGGTGAACGCTCGCCTGCGGGTCTGCCTCGACATCCTCCCGCTCGTCGGCCAGCCGAGCGGCGTCGGGGCCGCTTGCCGGGGCCTGTTCGAGGCGCTCGCCGACCGCCCCGACGTCGAGCTGAGCGCATATGCCGTGGCGCGCAAGGCGTTCCTGGCGCGGAGGGAGATACCGCGGTCCGTGCGCTTTCGTGGCCGCCCGATCCCGACACGGCTCGCTCAGCTCGGCTGGCGCACCGCGGCCATCCCGCGGTCGGAGTCCCTCACGGGCAGGTGCGACGTCGTCCACGGGACGAACTTCGCCGTCCCGCCGTCCCGGAGGGCTGCGACAGTCGTGACGGTGCACGACATGGCCTCTGTCCGCTACCCCGAGCTCTGCACGGCATCGACTCTGCGCTATCCGAGCCTCGTGCGCGGGGCAGTGGCGGCGGGCGCCGTCGTGCACGTCCCCTCGAGTTTCGTGCGCGACGAGGTCGTCCAGCTGTTGGATGTGCCCGAGGAGCGCGTTCGTGTCGTCCACTGGGGGGTGCCTCCGGTGCCCGAGCCGACGACACCGCCGCCCGTCGAGCCGCCCTACGTCCTCGCGCTCGGCACCGTCGAGCCGCGCAAGGACTACCCGACGCTCGTGGCTGCGTTCCACGCGATCGCGCGCCGTGACGAGGCGCTCCGCCTCGTCGTCGCCGGCGCCGACGGTTGGGGAACCGACTCGCTCACGGGGGCGGTCGCCGAGCGCCAGCTCGAGGACCGCGTGGTGCGGCTCGGCTACGTCAACGAGGAGGAGCGCAGCGCCCTCCTCTGGAATGCATCCGTGCTGGCATACCCCTCGCTGTACGAGGGTTTCGGGTTCCCGCCGCTCGAGGCGATGTCGGCCGGCGTCCCGGTCGTGGCGACGCGGGCCGGGGGCGTGCCCGAGGTCGTCGCCGATGCGGCAGTCCTCGTCGAGCCGAAGGATCCCGTCGAGCTGGCCGGCGCCCTCGCATCGGTTCTCGAGGACGGTGCGACGCGCCGCCGGCTGCTCGAGGCGGGCAGGCGTCGCGTCGCCGCCTTCTCCTGGTCGGCCACGGCGGAGCAGATGATGTCGGTCTACGGCGACGCGCTGGAGTGCCGCCGGCGGTGACGGCCGCGCTGGAGGTCGACATCGTCGTCGAGCAGCTCCGCCGCTCCGTGCCGGGCGGCATCGGCACCTACTGCCTCGGGCTGCTGCAGGGTCTCGCGGCACTGCCGGAGGAGCAGCGGCCGCACGTGACTCTCCACGCGAGCCGCCGCCCGGGGGCGAGGCCGGGAGCACTCGCGACCGACCCGCTCGAGTCACTCGGCTGGCCGCTGTGCACCTCGATGTTGCCGGGGAGGGCGCTGACCCGGGTCTGGGATCTCGGCATACCGGCCGGTTGGCTGAAACGCCGCCCGACGGCTCGGGGCGGGCTCGTCCACGCCACGTCGCTTGCGGTCCCGCCCGTCCACACCGTTCCGGTCGTCGCCATGGTGCACGACCTCGCCTGGCGGCGGTTCCCCGAGGCCTATCCCCGCCGCGGGCGAGCCTGGCACGAGCGCGCGATGCGGCGTGTGGCGGGGTTGGCGCGGCTCTTCGTCGTGCCGTCCGAGCTGACGG
>JAJYGM010000259.1:4251-27570 GCA_021785095.1 Actinomycetes bacterium | reverse complement strand
AGCGAGCGCGCAGTCCGTCACGCGCCGGTCGGCGAGGACGCCGAGCGGGTCGACGGCGATCTCGTCGGGCGGCGGACCATGCCACCACGTGAGGACCGGGCAGTCCGGCGCGAGGAGGGGAAGCACGACCGACTCGGGATGGAGCGTGAGCCTGCCGTACATGCGCATCACGACCGCCTCGATCGGGCCGAGCCGCCCGCCGACCTGAACCTCCGCGTCGAGCCGATCCGTGGTGTCGAGCTGCCGCCGGATCACGACGACCAGCCTGCACGGGTGAGCCTGGGCGGCGATCGTGGCCGCTTCCTCGGCGACGGCGACATCCTTCTCGTCGACGGTCACGACGAGGGTGACGGCAAGGCCTGACGCGACCATCGCGCCGGCACGGCGTTCTGCGGCGAGTGCTCTCACCACGTCGCCGCCGTTCGTGTCCCACAGCGTGGTCGTCATGGCCGCCGCCAGGTCCGGCCGTCGTGGGCGAGCATGGCGTCGGCGCCCTGCGGCCCCCACTCACCCGATCGGTACGGTTCGGGCGTCGTGCCCTGCCAGAATTGCTCGAGCGGGTCGATCACGCTCCAGGAGGCCTCCACCTCTACGTGGTCCGGGAAGAGCGTCTTGTCGCCGAGAAGCACGTCGAGCAGCAGCCGTTCGTAGGCCTCGGGGCTCGACTCGGTGAAGGCCGTGCCGTACAGGAAGTCCATCGACACCTCCCGGATCTCCATCGCCGAGCCCGGCGCCTTCGAGCCGAACCGCAACGTGATCCCCTCGTCCGGCTGCACCCGGACGACGAGCTGGTTGTTCCCGAGCTCGACGGTGTCGGTCTTCGTGAAGGGAAGGTGCGGTGCGCGCTTGAACACGACGGCGATCTCAGTCACCCGACGGGGGAGCCGCTTGCCCGTTCGCAGGTAGAACGGCACGCCGGCCCAGCGTCGGGTCTCGATGCCGAGCCGGACGGCTGCGTACGTCTCGGTCGTCGATCCCTCTGGCACGCCTTCCTCGGCGAGGTACCCCTTCACCCGTTGGCCACCGAGCCAGCCCTGCTGGTACTGGCCGCGCACCGTATGTGCGCCGAGGTCCGAGGGGAGGGAGATGGCGTTCAGGATCTTGTGCTTCTCGGCGCGGAGCGAGTCGGCGTCGAATGAAACCGGCTCCTCCATGGCGGTGAGGGCGAGGAGCTGGAGCAGGTGGTTCTGAAGGACGTCACGCGCCGCGCCGGCGGCGTCGTAGAAACCGGCCCGCCCCTCGATCCCCACGTCCTCCGCCATCGTGATCTGAACCGAGTCGACGAAGTTGGAGTTCCAGACCGGCTCGAACAAGGTGTTGGCAAAACGCAGAGCCAGCAGGTTCTGCACCGTCTCCTTGCCGAGATAGTGGTCGATCCGGAAGACGTCATGTGCGGTGAAGACCGAGTCGACGAGACTGTTCAGCTCCTTCGAGCTCGGGAGGTCGTGGCCGAACGGCTTCTCGACGACCACCCTCCGCCAGCCGGCGCGCTCGTCGCTGTCGGCCATCCTCGTGCGCGCGAGCTGTTTCAGCACGAGCGGGAAGGCGGCAGGCGGGATCGAGAGGTAGAAGGCGGCGTTGCCGGCGATCCCGTGGCTGTCCTCCAGGTCGACGAGCGTCTGGTAGAGCTGATCGAAGGCGTTGTCGTCATCGAAGCTCCCGGGCACGAACTTCACGCTGTCAGCGATCCGGCGCCAGACGTCCTCGCGGAACTCGGTGCGGGCGTGCTGCTCCGCCGCCTTCCTGGCGAGCTGTTCGAAGTCGCCGTCCCCCCAGTCGCGGCGGGCGAAGCCGAGGAGGACGAAACCGGGCGGGAGGAGGCCGCGGTTGCCGAGGTCGTAGACGGCCGGGATCAGCTTCTTGCGGGCGAGGTCGCCGGTGACGCCGAACACCACCAGCGCGCAGGGGTCCGGGACCCGAGGGAGACGACGGTCGCGCGGATCTCGCAGCGGGTTCGGGGCGGCCACCTCGTCGAATCTACCCACCGGCTCTGCGAAGACGGTGCCGGGGCGATCTCACTCGGGGTCGTCAGGTGATCGACAGATCCCCGTCCTTGACGTCGACCGCGACGTCGTCACCTTCGCTGTACTGCCCCTCGAGGAGGGCGACGGCCAGCCGGTCGCCGAGCTCTCGTTGGATCGTCCGGCGGAGGGGGCGTGCGCCGTAGGCGGGGTCATAGCCGTGGTCGGCGAGCCACTCCTTCGCCTCCCCGGAGACCTGCAGCGTGAGCCGGCGCTCCTCGAGCCGGCGCGAGAGGCTGTCCAGTTGGATGTCGACGATGCGGGACAGGTCGCTTCGATCGAGCGGGCGAAACCGCACGATCTCGTCGATCCGGTTGACGAACTCCGGTTTGAAGAAGTCCCGCGGGTCGACCGGCAGGTTCGACGTCATGATCAGGATGACGTTGGTGAAGTCGACCGTCCGCCCCTGGCCGTCCGTCAGCCTGCCGTCGTCGAGCACCTGCAGCAGCACGTTGAACACGTCAGCGTGCGCCTTCTCGATCTCGTCGAGCAGCACGACCGAGTACGGGCGCCGGCGGACGGCTTCGGTCAGCTGCCCGCCTTCCTCGTACCCGATGTAGCCCGGCGGGGCGCCGACGAGGCGCGAGACGTTGTGGCGCTCCTGGTACTCGCCCATGTCGATGCGGACCATGGCGCGCTCGTCGTCGAAGAGGATCTCTGCGATCGAGCGGGCGAGCTCGGTCTTGCCGACGCCGGTGGGACCGAGGAAGAGGAAGCTGCCGATCGGTCGGTGCGGGTCCGACAGCCCGGCGCGGCTGCGCCGGATGGCGTTCGCCACCGCCGTCACTGCCTCGTCCTGACCGACGACGCGGAGGTGCAGGAGGTCCTCGAGGTGCACGAGCTTCGCGACCTCGCCCTCGACGAGCCGGGAGACCGGGATCCCGGTCCAGCGGCTCACGACTTCGGCGACGTCCTCGTCGTCCACCTCTTCCTTCAGCATCTGCTGCTCGGACTGGAGCTCGGCGAGCCGTGCGGTCGCCGTGTCGATCTCCTTCTCGATCTCGGGGATCCGGCCGTAGCGGATCTCCGCCGAGCGGGTGAGGTCGCCCTGGCGCTCGAGGAGCTCGGATTCGCTCCTCGCCGTCTCGAGCTCGCTCTTGGCGGAACGTATGGCCCCGATGGCGTCCTTCTCGGCCTGCCAGTGCGCCGTCATCGCGGTCTGCTGCTCCTGGAGGTCGGCCAGCTCCGCCTTCAACCGCTCGAGGCGCTCGAGGGACGCCGGGTCGGTCTCCTTCGCGAGCGCGACCTGCTCGATCTCGAGCTGGCGGATGCGCCGGTGCACGACGTCGAGCTCGGTCGGCATGGAGTCGATCTCGATGCGCAGGCGGCTCGCCGCCTCGTCGATGAGGTCGATCGCCTTGTCGGGGAGGAAGCGACCTGTGACGTAGCGATCCGAGAGGACGGCCGCGGCCACGAGCGCGGCGTCCTGGATGCGGACGCCGTGGTGCACCTCGTAGCGCTCCTTCAGCCCGCGGAGGATGGCGATGGTGTCGGCCACCGACGGCGGGTTGACGAGGACCGGCTGGAAGCGGCGCTCGAGGGCGGCGTCCTTCTCGATGTGCTTGCGGTACTCGTCGAGCGTCGTGGCACCGATGAGGCGGAGCTCGCCTCGCGCCAGCATCGGCTTGATCATGTTGCCGGCGTCCATCGCTCCCTCGGCGGCGCCGGCGCCGACGATCGTGTGGAGCTCGTCGATGAAGGTGATCACCTCGCCCTCGGCATCGGTGATCTCCTTCAGGACCGCCTTCAGCCGCTCCTCGAACTCGCCGCGGTACTTGGCGCCGGCGACCATCGAGCCGAGGTCGAGCGCCACGACCCGCTTGTTCTTCAAGCCTTCCGGCACGTCGCCTTCGACGATGCGGTTCGCCAGCCCCTCGACGATGGCGGTCTTGCCCACTCCGGGCTCGCCGATCAGGACCGGGTTGTTCTTCGTGCGGCGGGAGAGGACCTGGATGACGCGGCGGATCTCCTCGTCCCGGCCGATGACCGGGTCGAGCTTGCGCTGCCGGGCGAGCTCGGTGAGGTCGCGGCCGTAGCGCTCGAGCGCGCGGTACTGCTCCTCGGGGTTCTGGCTCGTGATGCGGTGGCTCCCGCGGATCTCGCGGAGCGCGCGCAGGAGGTCGTCGCGCGACACCCCGAGGCGGTCGGCGAGGGCGAGCATGAGGTGCTCGATCGAGAGGTACTCGTCGCCCATCTCCTTCTGGGCTTCCTGGGCCCGCTCGAAGGCGTGCGTCAGCTCGAGCGAGAGCGACGGCTCCTCGCCGCCGTAGACCTTCGGGAGCTTGCCGAGGCGCTCGTCGAGCCTGTTGCGGATCGTGAGCGGCGAGACCTTCAGCTGATCGAGGAGCGGGATCGCGACGCCGCCCTCCTGCCCGAGCGCAGAGAGGAGGAGGTGCTCCGGCTCCACCTCGACGTGATGGAACTTCCGGGCGAGCGCGACCGCCTCGCGTGTGGCTTCTTGGGTCTTCTGGGTCCAGCGGTTCGGTTCGAGTGGCATGGGTCGTGTCTTGTCAGCGAGCTCCCTGCCGCCACCTGGCGGGCAGTTGTGACTTCGACACCGGGACGAGGTCCCGGCGATAGTGCTTGTGCGTGCGGGCGATCGCCTCGCGGGCCTCCTCGCGGGTCCGCTCGAGATCGTCGCGCAAGCGGCTGTTCTCCTCGACGAGAGCGAGGATCCTGCGGACGCCTTCGAGGTTGACGCCGGCGTTGGTGAGATCCTGGATGCGGCGCAACTGCTCGATGTCCTCGTCGCTGTAGCGCCGGTTCCCCGACCCTGTGCGGGCCGGGTCGAGCAGGCCGCGGCGCTCGTAGATCCGGAGCGTCTGGGGGTGCACCCCTGCGAGCTCGGCGGCGACGCTGATGACGTAGACGGCGCGCTGGCGCGGCCCGCCGGACTGCGTCCGGTCGGCCCGCCGGCTCACGACTGAGCCCCCAGGTACTGATTGACCTGCTCACGGGGTGAGCGGTCCGCCGATGCGGCGGCGAACTCCTCGAGCGCGGCCCGCTGCTCGTCGCTGAGCGACTTCGGGACGTCGATGTCGACGGTGACGAGCAGGTCGCCGTAGCCGTCGCCGTGCGACTGCTTCAGCCCGCGCCCCTTCACACGAAACGTCTTCCCCGGCGTTGTCCCGGCCGGGATCCGGAGCGTCACCGGCTCGCCCAGCGACGGCACCGTGATGTCGGCACCGAGGGCCGCTTCGGAGATGCTCACAGGCACTCGAAGCGTGAGGTTCCGACCGGAGCGCCCGAAGAGCGCGTGCTTGCCGACGTGGACGACGACGTACAGGTCACCCGCTGGACCGCCGTTCGCTCCGGGCTCGCCGCGGCCCTTCACCCGGATGCGTTGGCCGTCGTCGACGCCCGCAGGGATCCTGACCTTGACCTGCCGCTGCTGGCGCTCGGCGCCGCTACCGCCGCATGTCGGGCACGGGTCGACGACCTTCATGCCTCGCCCGTGGCATTCCGGGCACGGCTGGGCGAGAGAGAAGAGGCCCTGGTTGTCGTTGAGGACGCCGCTCCCGTTGCAGCGGGGGCACGTGACGGGCAGCGATCCCGGGCGTGAGCCCGAGCCTGCACAGGTATGACAGATCGCCCCGGTCACGACGTTGACAGACGTCACCACGCCCTCGACGGCATCGTCGAAGGACAGGTGAAGCTCGGCCTCGACGTCCTGACCGCGCCGCGGGCCGCCGAAGGGGTTGCCGGCCGGCGAGCCGCCGCCTGCACCCCGGGTGCCGCGGCCGCCGCGGTTGAAGATCCCGCCGAACAAATCGCCGAGGTCGTCGAGGCGGAAGTTGAACGAGCCGTTACCGCCCGATCCGGCGTTGCCGAAGCCACCCGTGCCGAATCCCCCGGCGAGCGGCCCGAGCCGGCGCACCTCGTCGTACTCCTTGCGCCGCTCCGAGTCGCCGAGCACGTCATAGGCGGCGGAGATCTCCTTGAACTTGTCCTCGGCCCCCGGGTTCGGATCCGGGTGGTACTGCTTGGCGAGCTTGCGGTAGGCGCGCGTGATCTCCTTCTCGGTCGCCTCGGGGGAGACGCCGAGCACCTTGTAGTAGTCGGTCTGGAACCACTCGCGCTGGGGAGCCATCTGCTCAGCCCTTCACCTTCACCATCGCGGGACGCACGACGCGCCCCTTCAGGCGGTAACCCGATCGCATCACCTCCGAGACCGATCCCTTCGTCTCGTCGTCCTCACCGGCAGGCTCGTGCGCCACTGCGTCGTGGATCGTCGGGTCGAACGCGACGCCGACCGCATCGATCCGCTCGAGACCCTCGCGCTCGAGCGTTCCGCGGAGCAACGTGGCGATCTGCGTCAACGCGGCGGTGTCGTCGCCGTCGCCGGCGTGTGCGTCCGCCAGGTCGAGCGCGTCGAGCACCGGGAGGAGCTCGACGAGCACGTTCGCGGAGGCACGCTCGAGGAGCTCGGTCTGCTGGCGGACCGCCCGCTTCCGGTAGTTGTCGAAGTCGGCCTGCAGGCGACGGAGCGAGTCGAGGTACTCGTCGCGCTCGGCCACCAACCTGTCGATGTCCTGCTCGATGAGGCGTTCGAGGGTCTCGCCGTTCCCGGTGTTGCCGGCGTGAGACTTGGCTCCCTCTGGTTCGGCCTCGGGCTGGGTGGTACCGCCGGTCTCGGCGGCGGCCTCACCCTCCTCGGCCGCACCAACTTCACCGGCCTCACTGCCCCGCGGGGTGGGATGCCCGCCGCTCACCGGCTCCTCGGCCGGGAAGTCCTCCCCGGCCGAGGTGTTCCGGTCCTCACTCGCGTCAGTCATGCGCCTGCCGCACCGCTCTCAGGGTCGTCCACGATCTCGGCGTCCACCACGTCCTCGTCGGAGGTGGCGGCACCGTCGGTCGAGGTGCTGCCGGTCGAGGTGCCCTGCTGCGAGGCGGCCTGCTCGTACATCCTCTGACCGAGGTGCTGTGAAGCCGTCCGGAGGACGTCGAGGCTCCGGTTGAGCGCGTCGACGTCGCTCCCTGTGAGCTTCTCCTTCACATCCGAGAGGGCGGACTCGACCGCCTTCCGGTCGTCAGCGGGCACTTTGTCGCCTTGCTCACGGAGGAGTTTCTCGGTCTGGTACACGAGGGTGTCGGCCTGGTTGCGAGCCTCCGCCTCCTCGCGACGCCGGCGGTCGTCGGCGGCGTGCTGCTCGGCATCGCGGACCATCCGCTCGATGTCGTCCTTCGGCAACGAGGACTGGCCCGTGATGGTCATCGACTGCTCCTTGCCGGTGGCAAGGTCCTTCGCGGACACGTGCACGATCCCGTTGGCGTCGATGTCGAAGGCGACCTCGATCTGCGGGACGTTGCGGGGTGCAGGCGGCAGGTCCACGAGCTGGAACTTGCCGAGCGTCTTGTTGTACATGGCCATCTCGCGCTCGCCCTGGAGGACGTGGATCTCGACGGAGGGCTGGTTGTCCTCGGCCGTGGTGAAGATCTCCGACCGGCGGGTCGGGATGGTCGTGTTGCGCTCGATGAGCTTGTGCGTGATGCCGCCCTTCGTCTCGATGCCGAGGCTGAGCGGGGTCACGTCGAGGAGGAGGATGTCCTTCACCTCGCCCTTCAGCACTCCGGCCTGGATGGCGGCGCCGACGGCGACGACCTCGTCCGGGTTCACGCCCTTGTGCGGCTCCTTGCCGGTCAGCTGCTGCACGAGGTCCTGGATCGCCGGCATGCGGGTCGAGCCACCGACCAGCACGACGTGGTCGATGTCGGACTTCGAGAGGTTGGCGTCGGAGATGGCGGAGTCGAACGGCCCACGGCAGGCCTCGACGAGGTCCTCGGTGAGCTCCTGGAGCTTCGCCCGCGTGAGCTTCACATCGAGGTGTTTCGGTCCCTCGTTGGTCGCTGTGATGAACGGGAGGTTGATCGTCGTCTCCTGGACGGCGGACAGCTCGATCTTCGCCTTCTCGGCCGCTTCCTTCAAGCGCTGCATCGCCATCTTGTCGTTCGAGAGGTCGACGCCCTCGGTGTCCTTGAACGTCTTGACCAGCCAGTCCATGACCCGCTGGTCCCAGTCGTCGCCACCGAGGTGCGTGTTTCCCGAAGTCGACTTGACCTCGAAGACGCCCTCGCCGATCTCGAGGATCGACACGTCGAACGTGCCGCCGCCGAGGTCGAACACGAGGACCGTCTGGTCGGTCGCCTCCTTGTCGAGCCCGTAGGCGAGCGCGGCCGCCGTCGGCTCGTTGATGATGCGCAGCACCTCGAGACCGGCGATCTTGCCGGCTTCCTGGGTCGCGGTCCGCTGGGCGTCGTCGAAGTACGCCGGGACCGTGATGACAGCCTGGGTGACGGTGTCACCGAGGTAGGACTCGGCATCCCGCTTCAGCTTCTGCAGGATCCGAGCCGAGATCTCCTGGGCGGTGTAGGCCTTCCCGTCGATGTCGACGGTCCAGCTCGTGCCCATGTGGCGCTTGACGGAACGGATGGTCCGGTCCGGGTTCGTGATCGCCTGGCGCTTCGCGACCTCACCGACGAGGACCTCGCCGGACTTCGCGAAACCGACTACCGACGGGGTCGTCCTCCCACCTTCTGCGTTGGGGATGACGGTGGGCTCTCCTGCCTCGAGGAAAGCCACCACCGAGTTCGTCGTTCCGAGGTCGATCCCTACGGCCTTCGGCATTGTGCGTTGCTCCTTACTCGTCGTTTGTCAGCACTCAGCATAACCAAGTTGAGCGTGATACTGTCAACCTCGCACGGCAGAGATACATTCCGACCTGGTGCTCGGACTCGGCGGCTGTCCCGCCTGCAGATGGCGGCGCCTACGGGTGATCGAGCTGCCCGAGCTGGCCTAGCTGGCCGAGTCTCGTTGCGCAGATGTGCGTGAGCGTCGTCAGCTCGCGGCGCTCCCGGTTCAGGAACGGCCAGCCCTCCCGGCCGACGACGAGGGCCAGCGCTCCCATCGCCGGGCCTGCGCCGATGGGAAGGTCCAGACAGTCGTCGCTCCCGACGAAGCGCGGCCCTTCTCCGCCCGCACTCGCCACCACCGCCGGCGGCACTTGGCCGGCCGCGGCAAGGAGTCGGTCCTCGCCTTCGCGCGCCAGGACAGCCCACGAGACGCCGAAGGCGGCCACGCACCCGCTCACGAGCGCGTCGAGGACGCCGTCGACCGATGTCTCCGTGACGACGGCGGAGGCGACTTCGAGGGCGTCCACGAGCAGGTGGTGGCCGTACTCTCCGACCGGAGCGAGCTGCTCCACGTCCACGCCCGGGAGCTCGCCGAGTCGCCGCCCGAGCTCCTCGGCCTGGCTCGGGCCGGACAGCTCGACCGTGAGCTCGTCGCGTGCACGGCCGCGACCGTGCTCGAGCACGTCCACGTCGATGACGTCCCCTCCCATCGCGCCGATGAGAGTGGCGACCGCACCCAACGCGCCCGGCTGGTCCTGCAGGGAGATCTCGACGGAGTAACGCGGCACCGTTCGAACGCTAGGTCGAAGATGGCGTGGCTGTCCGAGCGAACTTTGAACTCTCTGTTACGTGCTGGTCTTTCGCGACGCCGGTCGGGAACGGGCCGGCAGCCCCTCGGTATCCTCCGGCCGTGCCCACGAACACGGCGGATCCGAAGGTCCCACTCGGCGAGCGCCTGCGTGCGGCGGCGTTGAAGCCCGCCGAGCCGTCCGCTGCCGGGAGATCTGGCAGATCCGAGGACGCCATGACCCGCGACGATCTCGAGCGAGCCGCCTCATCCATGACGGACAAGGAGCGCCTGGTCGGCCTGATCGGGGCACCGGTTGCCGCGTTCCTCACGTTCGTGGTGACAGCGGCGCTCGTGAGCGGCGATCCCTCTGCGCGCCTGCGGAGCGGCAGGCTGAACCCGGCGCACGTCGGCGTGTCCAGCTATCACACGCTCGAGGTCGTGCTTCTCGCCGTGTCGCTCTCGATCCTCATCGCCTCGATGATGCGCAAACGGCTGGCTGCCGCCGTTGCCACCGCCCTCTTCGGGCTGGGGGTGTTCAATTTGCACTACTGGGGTTTCGGAATGCCGTACGTGATGGCCGGGGCATGGCTGCTCGTGCGGTCGTACCGGATGTCGCAGCAGCTGAAGCTCCTTCCGACCGACGACGACCGGGCTGCACGGGACCGGGGCGGGCGCACGGCGGTGGCCGCCGCGGCGAGGAGCATCGAAGCCACGAGCTAGGCGCTGTTCGGACGGTCGCTGTCGCGCGACCGTCGACGCGAGGCCGGGATCGTCCGGTGCGCCATCGCTTGCACCACGGATCCCGGGGGGGTGGAGCGCGTTGCTCCTCTTCCGCGCGGTGCGTACCGGATATCCGGCGGCGTTGCTGCCACTTCCGCCGAGCACGCGGAAAGAGGCAGTTCACACACTGATAACACGTGCGTCACCGAGCCGAAACCCCTGCCCGGCATCCTGGTCGTCAGCAGGGTCATCCCGCCTGCTGCTGCCATGGCGTACTGGGTCGAGCGACAGCGTCGTCCAAGGTGCGGTGCGCCGAGCCGAGTCGAATCGAGCACGTTCGGCTCGTCGACGGTTTGAGAGGAGTAGTCGACCCGTGCACCTGGTCGGCGCGCTGAGCGCCATCAGCTACGTCCCCTATCCAAGCTGGCTGAACACGGGCGACAACACGTGGCAGATCACTGCCGCGACCCTCGTCGGCCTGATGAGCCTGCCTGCCCTTGCCGTCCTGTACGCCTCCATCGTCCCGAAGAAGTGGGCGGTGAACGTGTTGGCGATGACGTTCGCCGGCTTCTCCATCGTGCTCATCGCCTGGGTCCTGTGGGAGTACAAGATGGGCTTCGGCGGGACCTCGTTCGGGAACGGGGTCGTGAACGGCGTCCAGGTCCAGTTCTCGCACCACGGCAGCTGGTTCAGCTACTTCATCGACAACTTCCTCGGGAAGCCGGGTGGGATCACGTCGAGCGCCGGCGAGCAGTCCCGCGCCGTCTCCGCCGCCAACACCATCATCCCCTTCCACTTCCCGACCGCCACGCTCGCCTACTTCCAGTTCGTGTTCGCGGCGATCACGCCTTTGCTCTTCATGGGGAGCGTGCTCGGACGCATCAAGTTCCTCGCCTGGTGCATCCTCGTTCCGCTCTGGTCGACGTTCGTCTACTGCGTGGACGCCTTCCTCCTCTGGGGCGGCGGCTACCTCGCGCAGGAGGGCGCTCTCGACTTCTCGGGTGGCTACGTCATCCACATGTCTGCGGGCGTGTCGGGCTTCGTTGCTGCATGGGTGCTCGGACCGCGATTGCTGCGAGATCGCAGGCATGCCCTGCCGAACAACCTCGTCATGGCAGCCGTTGGAGCCGGGATCCTCTGGCTCGGTTGGAACGGCTTCAACGGTGGCGACCCGTACTACGCCGGCGCGAGCGCGGCGGCGGCCGTGATCAACACGAACCTCGCGACTGCGGCCGGCGTCATCGGGTGGATGCTGCTCGACGGGCTGTTCACCAAGGCCCGCAAGCCGACCTTCCTCGGCGGCGTGAACGGCATGATCTGCGGTCTCGTGGGCATCACGCCCTGTGCCGGCTGGGTGAACGGGCGAGGCGCCATCTTCATCGGGCTCATATGCACCGCTGTCGTCTGGGTGGCCTGGAACTACCTGCCGAAGGTGCGGCCGTTCTCGAAGGTGGACGACGCGCTCGGCGTCGTCTACACCCACGGCATCGCCGGCTTTGCCGGAGGCCTCCTGCTCGGGATCTTCGGCGACCCGAGCATGATCGAGTACGGCTGCGGTCATCTCGGCACTGCTGGGCAAGTCGTCAACACGAGCGCGCACTCGTACCTGACACCGCACGGCACCTGCACGCCGTTCGGCGTGGGCGGCCTGTTGTACACGGGGTCTGCACACCAGCTGTGGGAGCAGTTCCGGGCCGCCATGTGGGTCATCTTGTGGTCAGCCGTGATCACCTTCGTCATCATGAAGCTGGTCTCGCTCGTGCTCCGGGGAGCCCGCTACCCGGACGAGATCCTCGAGGTCGGCGACCTCGCGATCCATGACGAGGAGGCCTTCCCACAGGAAGTGGGTGCCATCAGGTCCGGTGCCGCGTTCGCCCTCGCGAGCGCTGCTGGGGCCCACCTCGGCACGAGCAGAGCGAGTGCCCGTGCGCCCGCAGCACCGGTCAGCGCGGGCGCGCCGACAAAAGAGGTGCACTCCGGCCCAGCGCCCATCGCAGGGTGCGACGCAGGGTTCGACGCAGGGTCCGACGCAGGGTCCGACGCCCCGCGGCCACCCGACGACGACTGAGGGAGAGGACTGAGGGAGACGCCGAAGCGGAGGGACTGGGACGACGTCGCCCCGTCCGCCGAGAGTGCCGGGATAGCCTCCGAGCGTGCCCACTCTCGTCATGCTCCGCCACGGTGAGAGCACGTGGAACGCCGAGAACCGTTTCACCGGCTGGGTGGACGTGGACCTCACGGAGACCGGCGAGGTAGAGGCGCGCGAAGCGGGCGAGACGCTCCTTGCCGAGCGGGAGCTGAGCGGGCTCGACTTCGACGTCGTGCACACCTCCGTTCTGACACGCGCGGTCCGCACGGCCAACATCGCACTCGACGTGATGGGCCGGTCGTGGCTGCCCGTCCACCGCAGCTGGCGTCTCAACGAGCGGCACTACGGCGGCCTCCAGGGGCTGAACAAGAAGGAGACTGCTGCTCGCCACGGCGCTGACCAAGTCGCCCTGTGGCGCAGGAGCTACGACGTACCGCCCCCGCCGTTGCCGCCGGACGACCCGGCAAGCGCCCGTTTCGACCGGAGATATCGCGGGATCCCGGCGTCGGTGCTACCGGTCACCGAGTGCCTCGCCGATGTGGTCGAGCGCATGCTGCCGTACTGGGAAGACGCGATCGCCCCCGAGCTCTTGCGAGGCGAGCGCGTGCTCGTGGTCGCCCACGGGAACTCGATGCGCGCCCTGCTGAAGCATCTCGAGGCGGTGCCGGACGACGAGATCGTGGGTGTCAACATCCCGACCGGCGTGCCACGGCTGTACGAGCTCGACGACGAGCTCGTGGTCGCGGCCGAGCCGCGGTATCTCGGCGATCCCGACGTCGTGGCGGCCAAGGCTGCCGCGGTGGCGAACCAGGCAGGCGCAGCTGCCGCTCGCTGAGGCCGATGTAATCGGCTCGGTTCGCGCTGTTGGCCGGTCTTAACACGGCATTCATGGCCGGGTAACGCGGTCTTCTTCGTCCGGGTACGGCGCTGCAACACCACGTTTGTATCGTGACGCCGCAAGCGACCGCGGACAGGGAGATCGTCGATGAAGCTCGTCGTGGCAGTGGTGAAGCCGTTCAAGCTCGACGATGTGAAGGAAGCCCTGAAGGACCTCGGGATACAGGGGTTGACGGTCACCGAGGCCCAGGGTTTCGGCAGGCAACGCGGCCACACCGAGCTGTATCGCGGCGCGGAGTACACGATCGATCTCGTGCCGAAGGTCCGGATCGAGGTCGTGCTCGATGACCACCAGGTGCCGGAAGTGGTCGAAGCCATCGTGCGATCGGCCGGGACGGGAAAGATCGGCGACGGGAAAATGTGGGTGCTTCCGGTCGAGGACGTGGTGCGAATCCGTACAGGAGAGCACGGTCCCGACGCGGTCTAGTGCCTTCGGGGCCCGCAGCCTTCGGGCCTCTGCCATCGTCGGGCGGGCGCACGAGAAATGGTTGCGCCGCCCCGCTACTCTTTCGCGTCATGGCAGGGGCGAACCTTGATCTCAGCAGTGTCTGGCTCTTCAGCGAGTGCTCGCGAGCGGAGCTGAAGACGATCCAGAAGAGGGCGATGCCGACGTCGGTGTCGTCCGGGACCGTGATCTGCGACGAAGGATCGGTCGGGCAGACCTTCTATTTCATCCTCTCCGGCAAGGCGAACGTGCTCCGCAGCGGTCGCAAGCAGGCGGAGCTCGGCCCCGGCGGGTACTTCGGCGAGCTGGCGCTGCTCGACCGCCTCCCCCGGTCGGCGACCGTCCAGGCCGCGACCGACATGGAACTGCTCGCCATCGACCAGAAGGACTTCAACCAGCTGATGAAGGACTCGCCGTCGACCGTGCGCAAGCTGCTCGTCGCCACGGCGTCACGGTTGCGGAGCGCGGACACGAAGGCGATCGAGGCCGCGGTGCACTGAGCGCCGTGACGTCGGCGATCAGCTGAACCGGCTGCGGCCGGGTCTTCAGTCGGTCGCCGGCTCCTCGCCGCCGCCTTCGGCGGCGCCATCACGATCACCCGCGGTGTCTTGCTGGGTCTCGAGCGCGCCGGCGGGTACCGTCGGTTCCGGTTCCGCCTCCGTCGCCGTTTCCGCCGGCGCCGGTGCCGCCGCCTCCATCTCCGAGCTCGTCTCCGTGTCCGTTTTCGTTTCCGCTGGCGTTTCCCCCTCCGCCGTTGCCGCCGCCTCTGCCGCCGCTCCGACGGCGGCTGGCACCGGTTGCATCGACCGCTCGAGGATCTGCGAGATGTCGAGCACGGACACCTCTTCCCCTCGCTGGCGCTCCTTCACGGCGTCATCGAGCATGATCATGCAGAAGGGACAGGCCGTGGACACAACATCGGCGCCGGTCCCGAGCGCTTCGTCGGTCCGCTCAAGGTTCACGCGCTTGCCGATCTTCTCTTCGAGCCACATGCGCGCTCCGCCTGCACCGCAGCAGAAGCCCCGCTCCCGGCATCGATGCATCTCGACCGAAGTCACGCCGGGGACGTTCTCGATGACTCGGCGTGGCGGGTCGTAGACCCGGTTGTGGCGGCCCAGGTAACACGGGTCGTGGTACGTCACCTTCGCGTCGAAGTGACCCGCCGTGAGCTTTCCCGCCCCCATCAGGTGGCTGAGGAGCTGCGAGTGATGGATGACCTCGAAGTTCCCACCGAGCTTCGGGTACTCGTTCGCGAGCGAGTTGAAGCAGTGGGGACACGAGGCGATGATCTTCTTCACGTTCGCCGATGTGAGCGTCTCTACGTTCTGCATCGCCTGCATCTGGAACAGGTACTCGTTGCCGAGACGGCGCGCCGGGTCTCCGGTGCACGACTCCTTCGGCCCGAGCACGGCGAAGGTGACCCCGGCCCGCTTCAGCAGCCGGGCGAGTGACTGGGTGGTCTTCCGCGCTCGCTCGTCGAGGGCACCGGCGCAACCGACCCAGAACAGGTACTCCACGTCGTCCGGGATGTCGCCTTTCACCACAGGGATCTCGAACTCGAGGCCCTCGGTCCAGTCGAGCCGCTTGGACTGGCCGAGGCCCCAGGGGTCGCCGCGGTTCTCGATGTTTCGGAGCATGAGACCACCCTCGGTCGGGAACCGCGACTCGATCATCACCTCGTAGCGACGCATGTCGATGATCGCGTCCACATGCTCGATGTCGACCGGGCACTGCTCCACGCACGCGCCACAGGTGGTGCAGGACCAGAGGACGTCCGGGTGGATGACGTCCGGCACGAGCGTGCGCGGCTCGGTCTCGTCCTTCTGGAGGAGCCGGCCGGCGCTTGCGAACAGCTCCTCGCGCAGGTCCATGATGACGAGCTTGGGAGAGAGGGGCTTGCCGGTGTTCCAGGCCGGGCACTGGCTCTGACAGCGCCCGCACTCGGTGCAGGTGACGGTGTCGAGCAGCTGCTTCCAGCTGAAGTGCTCGATCTGGCCGGCGCCGAAGACCGTGTCCTCGTCGAGGTTCTCCATGTCCATGTCCGGCGTCTTGTCGAGTGCGCCGAGGGCACGGGGCTGGCGCGAGAAGGCGACGTTGATCGGCGCCATGAAGATGTGGAGGTGCTTCGAGTGCACCACGAAGACGAGGAAACCGACGATCACGATGATGTTCAGCACTACGAAGACCGTGGAGAGCGTTTCGTTCGTGCTCGAGCCGAGCGGGTGGAGCCAGGACCCGACGAGGTGTGAGGCGAAAGCCCAGTTGGAATAGGGGAAGTCAGGGATGCGCTTGCCGCCCTGGACGGTCGAGACGTTCGTCTGCGCCGCCCGGTACATGAGGAGGGTGACGATGACCCCCGCGATCAGCCCGAGGGTGACCCATGCCGCTCCGGTGTGACTCCCGTAGAAGCGGCTCCGCCGCTCCATCCGCCTCGGGTCGTTCCTCAAGCGGATGACGGTGAACACGACGAGCGCGACGAGGACGGCGACGCTGAAGAAGTCCTCGATGAAGCCCACGAACGAGTTCGTGCCGATGCGGGGGATGTGGAACGTCGGACTGAACAGGTCGCCGTAGGCCTCGATGATCGTGAGGAGCAGGACCGTGAAGCCCCAGAAAGTGAAGGCGTGCGCGAGGCCGGGAACCGTCCACTTGAGCAGCCTCTTCTGGCCTCCGACTTCGGTGACCTCGACCTCGGCCCGCCTTCCCCAGCGCGAGAGCCGTTCCGGTGCTGGTTGGCCTGCGGTCACGAGGCGACTCAGGAAGAACAGCCGCCTGCCGGCGATCGCGAACGCGATGGCCGTCGCCGCCAGCGCGATGGGGTACCTGGTGAGCACGTGCCCTCCTCAGAGGCTGCCGATGACGTGGCTCTCGGGGAGCCGCAGGCTGGTCCGCCTTGCCGGCGTTCTACCAGCTTGGAGAATCTATTCCCCGTTACTGACCGTTCGGAAATTCTCGAAGTAGCGGCTCGGGGTCGGTCCACGTTGCCCCTGGTACTTGGAACCCGCCTCCTTGGAGCCGTACGGGTGGTCTGCCGGCGTCGTCATGCGGAGGAAGCTGATCTGCCCGATCTTCATCCCCGGGTACAGGGTTATGGGAAGGTTCGCGACGTTCGAGAGCTCGAGGGTCAGATGGCCGTCCCAGCCCGAGTCGACGAATCCGGCGGTGGAGTGGATAAGCAACCCGAGCCGCCCGAGTGAGCTCTTTCCCTCCAGGCGGGCGACGAGGTCGTCCGGCAGGGCGACGCGCTCCGAGGTCGAACCGAGCACGAACTCGCCCGGATGAAGCATGAAGACGTCGCCTTCAGCGATCTGGACGAGCTCGGTCAGTTCCTCTTGCTGTTCCTTCACGTCGATCGTGCCCATGGTGTGGTTCCGGAACACCCTGAAGAAGCGGTCGATGTGGAGGTCGACGGAGGAAGGCTGCACGCACGAGTCGTCGAACGGGTCGATGATGATGCGGCCGGCGGCCACTTCCTCACGGATCGAGCGGTCGGAGAGGATCACAGCTGGGCACGCTAGTCGGGTCGAACCTCGGCAACCTTCACACAACTGTGGTAAGGTTTGCCCTCGCATGAACACGGACGCCCTGACGATCCAGGAAGCCGCGCAGACGACGGGGTGGTCGCCGCGCATGCTGCGTTACATCGAGGAGACCGGTCTCGTCGTGCCTGCGCGCTCCGAGTCCGGCTATCGCCTCTACGGTCCGGCTGAGCTGCAGCGGCTCCGCACCCTCCGTCACCTGCTGGAGGAGTTTGGTGTGGAGCTGTCCGACGTGAGCTTCGCATTGAGGATGCAGCGCGACCGGGAGCTGTCCGATGCCATCAACGCCTGGCTCGTCGCTCCGGCTCTACGCCCTCTGGACGTGCCGGACTCAGGTTGGCTCGCCTACGAGCAGGAGAAGCACCTCCAGCTCCTGGCACAGATCGGATCTTCCCTCGACCTTCCCCCGGCTGCTGTCCTGCAGGCCGGCTCAAACCATCAGGAGATGCCCACACCATGACGGACTTCAAGGTCGCCGACCTCGGACTCGCCGCCTTCGGCCGCAAGGAGATCGAGCTCGCCGAGCACGAGATGCCCGGCCTGATGGCGCTGCGGCGCGAGTACGCCGACACGCAGCCGCTCTCTGGGGCACGCGTCTCGGGCTCGCTCCACATGACCGTGCAGACGGCCGTGCTCATCGAGACGCTCGTCGCGCTCGGTGCCAAGGTGCGGTGGGCGTCCTGCAACATCTTCTCGACTCAGGATCACGCTGCGGCGGCGGTCGTCGTCGGCCCTCAGGGGACGCCGGAGTCGCCGAAGGGAGTGCCGGTGTTCGCCTGGAAGGGCGAGTCGCTCGACGAGTACTGGTGGTGCACGGAGCACATGCTCCGTTGGCCGGACGGCGAAGGGCCGAACATGATCCTCGACGACGGCGGTGACGCGACGCTCCTCGTGCACAAGGGCGTCGAATTCGAGAAGGCCGGAACGGTGCCGGACCCGACTACGACCGACAACGAGGAGTACGCAGTGATCCTGAAGCTGCTTGCCCGTTCGCTGTCGGAGGACCCGAATCGGTGGACCACTCTCGCGAACGGCATCCGCGGCGTGACCGAGGAGACGACGACCGGCGTTCACCGCCTGTACCAGATGCAGGAGCGAGGCGAGCTGCTCTTCCCGGCGATCAACGTCAACGACTCGGTGACGAAGTCGAAGTTCGACAACAAGTACGGGTGCCGCCATTCGCTCATCGACGGCATCAACCGTGCCACCGACGTCCTGATCGGAGGCAAGGTCGCCGTCGTGTGCGGTTACGGGGATGTCGGGAAGGGCTGCGCCGAGTCGCTTGCGGGCCAGGGCGCCAGAGTGATCGTGACCGAGATCGACCCCATCTGCGCGTTGCAGGCTGCGATGGACGGGTTCCAGGTCGCCCGGCTGGAAGACGTGCTCGACAAGGGGGACATCTTCGTGACGGCCACTGGCAACAAGATGGTGATCTCAGCACAGCAGATGGCTCGCATGAAGCACCAGGCGATAGTGGGCAACATCGGCCACTTCGACAACGAGATCGACATGGCCGGGCTCGCTCGGATGCCCGGGATAGAGCGGGTCAACATCAAGCCGCAGGTCGACAAGTGGGTGTTCTCTGACGGGCACGCCGTGATCGTCCTCGCGGAAGGACGTCTGTTGAACCTCGGTTGCGCGACGGGCCACCCGAGCTTCGTGATGTCGAACTCGTTCACGAACCAGACGATCGCCCAGATCGAGCTGTTCACGAAGGCGGCCGAGTACGAACCGCAGGTCTACGTGCTGCCGAAGCACCTCGACGAGAAGGTCGCCCGGTTGCATCTCGACGCGTTGGGTGTGCGTCTGACCGAGCTCACGCCCGAGCAGGCCGAGTACATCGGCGTCCCGGTCGCTGGCCCGTACAAGGCCGACGCCTACCCTACTGATCGCGCCTCGCCTCTGCTCGCCCTCGGCGGCTCTACCACCACCGGCGGCTCTACCACCACCGGCGGCTCTACCACCACCGGCGGCTCTACCACCACCGGCGGCTCTACCACCACCGGCGGCTCTACCACCGGGGTGGCAGGCAGATCGCGTCTTTCCTGGCGCGGTTTGCATGCCACTTTCACCATGCCGGGCCGAGGCCGAGGTTCACCCGTGTGGGGGCCGAGGTTCACCCACGCGCGGGCCGAGGACCGCTCCGCTGACCTCGAGCGCGCGCCGCACCGTGGCTACGACCTGCTCCGGCTCGTCACGCAGGTCTGCTGCCGGGATCCGCAACAGGGTCCACCGCTCGAGCTCGATCTTGTTGCCCTTCCGACGGTCGGCCACGAAGACCCTCGGCCCCGAATGGAACTTGTAGCTGTCGATCTCGAGGGCGACCCGGTGAGCGGGCCACGCGAAGTCGATCTCCGCCACGATCCGGCCGCCGACGGCGAACGGGTGGTGCAGCACCGGAGGCGGTATCCCGGCAGCTGCGAACAGTCGTTGAGCGATCCGTTCGCCCCCGCTGTCGACCGTGCCTCCTCCGAGCGAGTGCAAGATGCCGAGCGCTCGGCGGCGACCGGGCAGCGACTCAGCCTCGTGCTCGAGGAACCACGCGATCCACCTCAGGCTGAGTCCGCTCTGAGTCATCCAGGCGTCGATAAAGTCGACCAGCTGCTGGTCCGAAAACACAGCCGAGGCCGCAAGGTCCACGAACGTCCGTGGCAGGACGGTGTGCGGCAGCCCGGACTCGTGGGTGGTCGTGTGCTGGCGTGGAAGACGCCGGGAGCTGTGCACGCGTACCCACTCCGGGGATCGAGTGGCCATCCCGCGCCGCACGGTGACGTGGACGGCTTCCGGTAGGAGGCGGTCGCCGGCGATGAGCCGGGCAGCACTCAGATGCGAGAGCCATCCGTGAGTGACGAGTACCGCTGTCCAGAGCCGGGTGGACCCTGACCGTTTCACACCAGTGAGCCGTAAGAGTTTGTCCTGCTCGTCCAGCTCGCCGCGATCGATCATCCTGCGCAGGACGCCTCGGCTCAGTCCGACGTCACCGGCCTGGGTCCTGCTGACGACTCCTCCTTGACGGATGGCGAGAAGACTCAGGGCCTGGCGCGCTGATGCAGTGCTCACCCCGCCGAGCCTCGGTCAGGGACTTACCGCCGCACCTACCGTTGTCGACCGCGGCGCTTGTGGAAATCGGCCGCCAGGCCCGGCCCGGCCTGCAGAGTGGCAGGCAAAAGCGCACACAAACGGCGCGATCTGCCTGCCACCTCGCACCCACCGGCGAGCGCCGACGTGACGCCCGATGTGTCGGGGCGCGCGAGCGGACGCAGTCCGCAAGCCCAGGTCAGGCCGCCGCAGGTGACGCTGCGGTCGAGTCCTCCACAGCCACGGCGACCGAATCCGAATCCGAATCAGAATCGGCAGTGGCAGGTGCGAGCGCGGCCTCCAGCACGTCTCCGACGTTCGACGCCAGGTGGAACGTCATCTGCTCCCTCACGGCCTCTGGCACGTCCTCGAGATCAGGTCCGTTGCGCACCGGGAGCACGACCTCGCGGAGCCCGGCACGCCACGCCGCAAGCACCTTCTGCTTCACGCCTCCGATTGGCAAGACGAGCCCCTGCAGGGTGACCTCGCCGGTCATCCCCACCGACGCCTTGACGGACCTCCCGGTGAGCAACGACACGAGTGCCGTCGTCATCGTGACACCGGCGGACGGGCCGTCCTTCGGGACCGCGCCTGCAGGCACGTGGACGTGGAAGCGCTTCCCGGAGAACCTGTCCGGCTCGAGGCCGAGGTCCGAAGCGTGGGAGCGCACGTACGAGAGGGCGATCTCCGCGGACTCCTTCATGACGTCGCCGAGCTGACCCGTGAGAGACAGGCCTTCGCCGCCTTCGAGGGCAGTCGCCTCCACGTACAGGACGTCGCCGCCCATGCCGGTCACGGCCAGGCCTGTCGCGACGCCGGGCACAGCGGTCCGGTCCGCAGCCTCGAAGAAGAAACGCTGCCGCCCCAACCACTCCCGTGCCGTGCCCGCGCTCACGATGACCGGTGCCTCGACGGCGTCGGTCGTGAGCTTCGTCGCCACTTTGCGACACAGCCGGCCGAGCTCACGCTCGAGGGAGCGCACCCCGGCCTCGCGGGTGTAGTCGCCGATGATCGTCCTCAGCGCGTCGTCGGAGACCACAACCTCGTCGGCCTTCAGCGCAGCCCGCTCGAGCTGGCGGGGGAGGAGGTGATGGCGGGCGATGGAGACCTTCTCGTCGTCGGTGTAGCCGTCGAGCCGGATCACCTCGAGTCGGTCGTAGAGGGGCCCCGGGATCGTCTCGGCGACGTTCGCAGTAGCGAGGAACAGCACCTTCGACAGGTCGAGCTCGATCTCGAGGTAGTGATCCCGAAACGTGTGGTTCTGCGCCGGGTCGAGGACTTCCAGCAGCGCCGACGACGGGTCGCCCCGGTAGTCCGCGCCGAGCTTGTCAACCTCGTCGAGGAGGATGACCGGGTTCATCGTGCCGGCCTCCTTGATGGCGCGGACGAGGCGCCCCGGTTGTGCTCCGACGTAGGTCCGACGGTGCCCGCGGATCTCCGCCTCGTCGCGCACGCCGCCGAGGGCGACCCGGACGAACTTGCGGCCGAGCGCCCGAGCGACTGACTCCCCGAGCGACGTCTTGCCCACCCCGGGAGGACCGACGAGCGCCAGGATCGCGCCGGCGCCGCGGCCGCCGTGGACGGGCACGAGCCCCCGCTCGGACTGCAACTTGCGAACGGCGAGGTGCTCGAGGATGCGGTCCTTCACGTCCGCCAGCCCGTCGTGGTCCTCCTCGAGGATGCGGGAGGCCTCCGAGATGTCGAGCCGGTCCTCGGACTCCTTTGCCCACGGCAGCTCGAACACGGTGTCGAGCCAGGTCTGGATCCAGCCCCGTTCGGGGCTCTGCTCGCTCGAACGTTCGAACTTGTCGATCTCCTTCGCGATCGCCGCCGTCGCGGTCTCCGACAGGTGAGGCTCGAGCGCCTCCAGCCGGGAGCGGTAGTCATCGGGACCTGTGGTCTCCGCGGCCGAGCCCGTGAGCTCCCCGAGCTCCTTGCGGATTGCTTCGAGCTGGCGCCGGAGCAGGAACTCGCGCTGCGTCTTCTCCATCCCCTCCTCGACGCTCGACTTGATCTGGTCGCGAAGAGCAAGGTCGGCAAGGGTCTCACGCGCCCAGCCGAGCACCAGGCGCAGCCGCGTCTCCAGGTCGATCGTCTCGAGGACCTGGACCTTCGCCTCCAAGCTGAGATCGGGCGAATAGCCGGCAAGGTCAGCGATCTCCGACGGCTCATGGACGCCGCGGAGCCGCTCGGCCATACGGCGGGCACCTCTTGTGAGCAGGATGTTCTCGAGGACGGCTCGGTACTCGCGGGCCAGCTCTGTCTCCTGGGAGGTCGGCTCGCTGTGGACGATCGGCTCGACTTGCACCCACGTCGCCTGACCGGTCCCGGGAACGCCCGTGCCGATCTCGCCACGCTGCTCGCCCTCGATGATGACCGCGGTCGGGCCGCCCGGAAGCTCACCCTCCTCGATGATCTGGGCGATCACACCCACCCGGGCGTAGCGGCCCTCGATGTTCGGGACCACGAGCAGGCGCCCGCCGGCCGCGCGCGCCGCCTCGACTGCCACCCGCGACTCGTCGGTCTCTAGCGCGAGGGTGAACACCATGCCTGGCAAGACCACGCCGGAGGTGAGTGTCAGCAGGGGAAGCGTGAGTTGTTCGTCGTGCTCGGCCACAGTGCCTCCGGTTCGTTGCCCGCTCCGTGGCCAAGCAACGAGACGTGCAGTCGCTGCCCCACCCAGGAGAAATACTTGTCTAGGCAAACACAGACGACCGTTGGATATTCCGTGCACCGCATTGCGCGCGCAGGCAGTAACCCCTGCTCGGCGGGAATGTTCCGGGCGTCGGGGTGTTCACGCCCCTAACGAGGAAAGAACGGCACTGACATGGGAATGCGAATGATGGGCGGCGGCGAGGGCTGGAGCGCCATGCGCTCGCTCCGAAGGGACAAGAGCGTCGTCAACCAGACGCTCCCGAAGGGGATCGTCCGCCGCGTCGCCGGGTTCGCCCGCCCGTACCGGCGCATGCTGGCGGTCTTCTTGGTGCTCATCGTGGTCGATGCTGTTGTTGGTGCCGTCAACCCGTTGCTCACGAGGAGCGTTGTCAACCATCTCGTGCCCCGGCCCGGGCGGTCGGCCGGCACCACGGCCGTCGTCTGGCTCGCTGTGG
>JAJYGM010000259.1:0-4241 GCA_021785095.1 Actinomycetes bacterium | reverse complement strand
GCGTCGCCGGGTTCGCCCGCCCGTACCGGTTCCAGCTCGCGATATTCCTCGCTCTCATCGTCCTGAGCTCGGTCGCCACGGCGGCGAACCCACTCATCCTCCGCGCCATCATCGACCAGGGCATCGGCCAGCACCGGGTCGGACTCGTCGTCGTGCTGGCGGCGATCGTCGGAGCTCTCGCCGTCCTCTCCGCGGCCCTGTCCCTCGTCCAGCGCTGGATCTCGGCTCGCATCGGCGAGGGTCTCATCTACGACATGCGCAGCCGGGTCTTCGCCCACGTCTCGCGCATGCCGATCTCGTTCTTCACGCGAACGCAGACCGGCGCGCTCGTCTCACGTCTGAACAACGACGTGCTCGGTGCTCAGCAGGCGTTCACCGACACCTTCCAGTCGGTGGTCGGCAATGCCGTCGGCGTCGCCGTCACCCTCGGTGCCATGTTCCTCCTGTCGTGGCAGATCACGCTCGTCTCGCTCGCGCTGCTCCCGATCTTCGTCGTGCCGGCCCGCTACGTGGGACGACGCTTGGCTGACCTGACCCGTGAGAGCTACTCCCTCAACGCCGAGATGAACAACACGATGACCGAGCGCTTCAACGTCGCCGGAGCACTGCTCGTGAAACTGTTCGGGAACCCGGAGACCGAGACGGCCGTCTTCGAACGCCGTGCCGGCCGTGTGAGGGACATCGGCGTCACGACCTCGATGTACGGAGCCATCTTCATGGCGGCGCTGCTGCTCACGGCGTCGCTCGCGACGGCGCTCGTGTACGGGTGGGGCGGAGCCGAGGCTGCCCGGGGCGTGCTGCTGGTCGGCACTGTCGTCGCCCTCACCGCCTACCTCAACCGCCTGTACGGACCCCTCACGGCGCTGTCGAACGTCCAGGTCGATGTGATGACGGCGCTCGTGTCCTTCGACCGGGTCTTTGAGGTGCTCGACCTCGAGCCCATGATCGACGAGCGCCCGGGGGCGGTGGACATCCCGAGCGGGCCCGCGGAGGTGGTGTTCGAGGGCGTGAGTTTCTCGTACCCGACGGCGGAGGAGGTGTCGCTCGCGTCGCTCGAGAGCGTCGCCGTCCTCGACCAGGCGCCGAGCCAGCAGGTGTTGTTCGACGTGTCGTTTCGGGCAGCCCCCGGTGAGATGGTCGCGCTCGTCGGGCCGTCCGGCGCTGGCAAGACGACCATCTCCCACCTCGTCCCCCGCCTCTATGACGTGCGCAGCGGGTCGGTGCGGATCCACGGCGTCGACGTCAGGGACGCGACTTTCACCTCGCTGCGGCGAACTGTGGGCGTCGTCACCCAGGACGCGCACCTGTTCCATGACACGATCCGCGCCAACCTCCTCTACGCGAAGCCTGAGGCCACTGAGGAGGAGCTCTTTCAATCGCTGGCGGCGGCGCACATCCTCCCGCTCGTGGAGTCCCTCCCGGACGGCCTGGAAACGGTGGTGGGCGACCGGGGATATCGGCTCTCAGGCGGCGAGAAACAGCGCATCGCCCTCGCGCGCCTCCTCCTCAAAGCACCCGCTGTGGTGGTGCTCGACGAGGCGACAGCGCATCTGGACTCGGAGTCCGAGGTGGCGGTGCAGTTGGCACTCGCTTCGGCCTTGCAGGGTCGGACGTCGATCGTGATCGCCCACCGCCTGTCGACGGTCCGTGACGCCGACAAGATCCTCGTCGTTGACGGCGGACACATTGTCGAGCAGGGAACACACGAACAGCTGCTCTCGGCAAAGGGCCTCTACTCCGAACTCTACCGAACCCAGTTCGAGGGCCAGGAGTCGTTGCCGTCACCCGTCCCGCTCGAGAGGAGCACGCAAGCGGCGCTGTGATGCTGCTGTGCATGTTCGACCACCCTCAGTGACCGTCGTCCCAAAGATCCTTGATGACGCGTGGTCCCTCTGGAAGACTCTGGCTGACTCCGCACTCCGCGGTTCAAAGGGGAAGGGGGAGGTAAGGCATGGCAGTTGCAAAGGAGCAAGTAGCCGCCGTCGCTGAAGCGCCGCCATCTGGCCAGGTTGCCGGATTCGAGCACACCGACCTGAAGCTGAAGAAGACCATGGGTCTGACGCAGCTGACGGCGCTGTCGCTCGGCGCCATCATCGGCTCAGGATGGCTCTTCGCTGTGCTCTCGGCAGACGGTATCGCTGGTCCGTCCGCGGTCATCTCATGGCTGATCGGCGGTGTCTGTGTGCTGTTCATCGCCTTCACGTACATGGAGATCTCGGCGATGCTGCCGCGCACGGGTGCCCTGTCACGGTACCCGCAGCTCACGCACGGCAGCTATACGGGCATGATCCTCGGCTTCGCATACCTGCTGTCGGCGGTATCCGTGCCCGCGATCGAAGCCGAGGCGTCGGTCACTTACCTGTCGTCGAAGTTCCCCGACATCGGGCTGGTCGGCTCGAACGCCATCATCTCCTGGCCGAAGGGCGTCCTGTTGGCGTTCGGTTTCATGATCTTCTTCTTCATCCTGAACTTCGTCGGGATCCGGCTGCTCTCCGAAGTGAACCGCTGGGTCGTGCTGTGGAAGCTCGTCATCCCGACGCTGACGTTCATCTTCGTCTTCTTCGCCTTCAAGGGCTCGAACTTCGGATCGAGTGTGGGCGGCTTCTTCCCGCTCGGAAAGTCCCCGATGTTCGAAGCGGTCGCCACGTCCGGCATCGTGTTCTCCTACCTGGGGTTCCGCCAGGCGCTGGAATACGCAGGCGAAGCACGTAACCCTCAGAGGGACGTGCCGCGGGCGACGATCATCTCCGTCCTGATCGCCATCGTCCTCTACACCCTGCTCCAACTGGCCTTCACGGGTGGCATCCGGTGGGGCAATATGGGTGTGAAGGTGGGCAACTGGGGCGCGCTCAGCAAGGGGACGTGGGCTACCGGCCCCTTCTACCGTGAGCTGCACGCCGCCGGGATCGGCGCACTGGCGGGATTCGCTGCACTGCTGATCTGGGACGCCGTCATCTCGCCGGCAGGCACCGGATACGTGTACATGGGCACCTCGGTGCGAACCTTCTACGGGATGTCGGTCCAGCGGCTCTTCCCGCCGGGCTTGCAGCAGATGAACCGTTTCGGGATCCCATGGCCGGCGCTGGTCGCATCCTTCTTCGTCGGGGGCCTGTTCTTCATTCGCCAGCCGAGCTGGTATGGCCTGGTGGGGTTCATCACCTCGACGACGGTGCTCACCTACGTCATGGGCGGTGCCGGGCTGATGGTGCTTCGGAGGTTGGCACCGACCTGGGAGAGACCGGTCCGACTCCCGTGGCCTTGGGTGTTGAGCGCGCTCAGTTTCGTCGCGGCAGCCGAGGTCGTGTACTGGAGCAGCTTCTCCGTCCTCGTCGACGTGATCACGTTCGTGCTCGGTGGCATCGCGATCTACTTCATGTACACGGCTCCCGAGAAGGGCTGGATGAGCCAGGGACAGGGACTGAGTCTCGGCTTGGTGTTCCTCTTGGCCTGGGTGTACATCGCCGCCAAGGGAGGCTGGGTCTTGCGGTCGGCACCGCAACCGGTGAAGGGATCGTGGACCTTCGGCACGTACTACGTGGCGGCGGCTGCCGCCGTCGTCCTCGTCACGGTGGCCGGGTGGCTGCTCTCGAACGAGGATGGGCGCAGGCACATCCAACGGTCGTGGTGGATCATCTTCCTCACGCTCTCGATGTTCTTGCTGTCCTTCTACGGGAGCCTCGGATTCGACACCACCAACCCAGTGGTGCACTTCCCGTGGGACTACCTTGTCGCCGCCGGGATCGGCCTGGTGTCCTTCTTCTGGGCCGTGCAGAGTGGTTTCGAGACCGATGAGCTCAAGGAGCTGCACCTTGCGCTGGGCCAGGGCCGGTTGGAGCCTGTCCCAGAGGTCGAGGAGGCCTGGCACCCGCTCCATCCGAACGGGGCTGGGGCTGGGGGCGAGACCGCCTGAGCTTTGCTGGGAGCGCCGCTTCGGGGCCGAGCCGCCGGCTTGGTCCCGAGGCGGCGTTGCCGCGTCGTGGGCACCTATCGGCGCCGTTCGGGCCGACCCTTGCGGGATCGAGGTCGGCTATCCTGCAGGCACCTGCGGGCGTAGTTCAGAGGCAGAACATCAGCTTCCCAAGCTGAGAACGCGGGTTCGATTCCCGTCGCCCGCTCTCGCGAAGGCCCTGGTAGGTGGTCCGGCGTCCCGTTCCGAGAGAAGGCGGCAGCGGAGGCGTGACCCTGACGTGACCTAAGGCAGCGGGAGCTCGATTTTGTACGACTCCGGCTCATGCTGGACA
>JAJYGM010000046.1 GCA_021785095.1 Actinomycetes bacterium | reverse complement strand
CCCACCGTTGTCGGCGATGTGGCCCATCGCGTCCCGTGAGCAGAGCTTGGAGTCCGCGACGTAGAGAAAGTCGCTGCGGCCGAGCATCGCGACGAGCCCGTCCCAGGTGGGCACGTGGGTCACGTCGTCGTTGGTGTTGCCGTCCGCGATCCGCAGCGCGATGGGCACCGCGCCATCGGCCGAGACGGTGAGCTCGTAGACGAGCTGGCGCAGATCTGGCCTGAAGTCCTTGTTGTGACCAAAGGTCACGACCGGGACGTGCTTGCCACCGCGGACGGGTGGCTCGGCCTCGTCGTAGGCGTCGCCGGTCACTGTGACGGTCGTCGAGTCGTTGTGCAGCTCGGAGCAGTCGATGCCGAACGCCTCGACGGCGGCAAGGACCGTCTCGGTCAGCAAGCTGGCGCGGTCCGCGTCGAAGAGACGGTCGAGGGAGCGCCCGACCCGGTCGTCGTTCAACGTCGCCGCGTCACCCGGCCCGAGGCCGACGAGGGCTGGGTCGTAGGCGGCAGCCCACTCCGCGATCGCGTAGAGCGGGCGATGTCGGACGACGAGATTGCGCACCACCACACCACAGACCGCCCCTGGGGCGAGCCGGAGCCGCCGGTCGTTGCACGCCAGGTAGCGCTCGAGCCGCCCGCCGAGACCGACGCGGCCGAAGAAGTGATCGACGATCGGAAGCGCGCCGAGCCGTTCGCTCTCGAGCTCGAAGGACCCGTCGCTCGGCGTCATGTCTGTCATCGTATAGAGTGACAGACATGAGGTGGTGGATGCGCACCCGAAGGATGCGGTGACGATGCGTGACGAGGACCGTGTCGCCGCGGCGCGACGTTCGTTGCTCGAGCTGCTGAGCGAGGACGGGCACCTGCTTCCCGGCGGCGTCATCGACCGCATGATGCGCTGTGGCAAGCCGAACTGCCGCTGCACCGGCGACGAAGGCGCGCTGCACGGGCCCTATCACCAGTGGGGCTACAGCCGCCGCGGCAGCCGCCACACGCGGCGGCTCTCTGACGCCCAGCTGGAGCGTTATGGCCCGGAGATCGAGCGCGGCCGTCGACTGAGCGAGCTACTGGCCGCGCTGGAAGATGCCGAGCTCACCTGGGTCGAACGCGCAGAGGGATGGGGGGCGTAAACGGGATCGAGAAGTGCGGAACGTCAGATCCAGGGGTGTGCCAGCGGTCTTCACCTCTGGGCACATGGTCGAGAGCAGGGTGAACGTGGGGGGATGGGGAGCGGGGCGCCGATCCGACGGGGGCAACGTGGCCGGGGTGTCCCGCAATGCTGCGACATCAAGAGACCGGAGCTGCCGGGGTCCAGGACCGGTGTCGTGCGACAGACCAGTTACGACGATGTCGTTTGTGCCCGGGATGTGCTGCGTGTGGTGGCTGGCGACCCGTCGTTGCAGACGGGGAGTCCGGCAAGGTGGAGGGCGGTACGCCAGCCATCGCCTCGGTCCCCGAGGCCGGTTCTGTGGGGGGCGTAGCCGCTCAGCTGGAGGGCGACGTGGTCGGCGGCGTGGACGTGGTCGGCGGCGTGGACGTGGTCGGCGAGGTCGTCGAGGTCAGGGGCGCGCGCGGTGAGGAGACGCCACCGAGCCGGTCGACTGCGACGTCCACCGAGACCAGGTAGCGCGCCGAGGCACCGGAAAGCCCTGCGGTGTCCACGAAACGTGCTCGCTGGAGCTGCCCGCCTTGTGCGAGCCAGACGGTCGCGGGGAAGTCGGGTCCTCCGAGCAGAGACATGAGGGAGGTGACGGAGGGGAGAAGCCCCGCCCCGAGCTGCCCGGCTGCCGCGCTCAGGTTCACCGTGCCCTCGTAGGCGCGCCCGGAGGTGCTGCTCGTGGAGGAGAGCGCGACCGTGTCGGGCTGCGCCCCGGCGAACTGCGCCGCGAGGGAGGGGAGCTGTGCCGCCAGCACCTCGAGGAGAACCTGGTCCTCGGGTGGGAGCAGGTCGACCGAGGTGGGCGTGAGCGGTTGCCAGGGCCTGGCGCTCCCCGCGGTCCCGCCGGTCGGGAGACGGAGATAGGAGGCTTCCCCCACGACGAGGAGGTCGACCGATCCCAGGTTGGCGACGGTGAGCGCGAGCTGCGCGCCGTCAGGAGCGACGGCGCCGGAACCGTCGAAGGTCCCTAGGTTCCCCCCATTGGCGGTCCCGTCGACGCGGATGTTCCCGCTGAGGGTGAAGGTGAACCCCCCGGCGCGTACCGTGGCGAGCGCCGCGGCGGCGACGACCTGCTCGGGGGTCGGCGGCGGAGCAGGAGCGGGCTCGGCTCCGCCTCCCCCTGGAGCCGAGCCAGGCCCGGCCGTGCCGCTCCCGGCGCCCGGACCGGCGGTTGGGAGCAGGCCAGAGCCAGCTGACAGGAGCGCCGCGGCGCCGGCCCGGGTGTAGGCAGTGATCCAGTCCTCGACGAGGCTCACGTAGCTGGGGGAGTGGTTGTAGGCCAAGATCGCCCGGGCCAAGCCGGTGGGCGTCGCGAGGTTGCCCCCGGCGTCGCAGAGGTAGACGCCCGCGGCGAGCGCCGCATCGTAGAAGTTCTGCGGGTTCGGGGTGCCGGACCCGACCGCGTCCTGGCCGTACTTCGCCCACGTAGAGGGAAGGAACTGCATGGGGCCGACCGCGTGCGCCCAGACCGGGTCGTGCTCGAGCACGCCCCCATCGGTGGTGGGGATGGCCGGCGTCCCATCCTGGCCGTCGAGAGCGGGACCGATGATCGGAGGAACCAGTGTCCCGTCGGTGGTCACGCGGGCTGCGGCACCCCAGGTCAGCCCGTTGTCGGACTCGACCCGCCCGATGCCCGCCAGGTCTTCCCAGCCGAGATTGCAGCTCGGGTCACGCCCGGACAGGATCGAGGCCGCCTGCTCGTAGGCGGCGAGCGCGACGGAGGGTATGCCCCCGCTCAGCTGGACCGACTCCGTGACGCTCCCCGAACTGGAGACGTTCACGGGTGGTGCCGCAAATGCCGGCTGGCCTGCGGTGGCAGGCGTCGCCGCGCGTCCGGCCGTGCCGCTCGGCGCGTCGACCCGGCCGCGCTGCGCTCCGCCAGGGTCGACCGAGGTGGTCGGGGGCGGTATCCAGGCACCGACCCGACCAGTCGCGACCGGTCGGGCCGGGCTCGCGTCGAGGGCCGCGCCAACGGCGATCAGCAGGGCTGCTGCCGGAAGGAGGGTCCGCGGCGGCCGGCGCATGGCGCCATCTTCGCACACCCCCGAGCAGGCGCCCCGATCCGCGGTCGTGGTGCGCCAGAGGTCGCCCTGCTCTGGGGATTCGGGTGGAGGCGAAGGGACTCGAACCCTCGGACCTCTTGACTGCCAGTCAAGCGCTCTACCAGCTGAGCTACGCCCCCGGAGGCTCTTAGCCTAGCAGCCGCCGCGCGTTCGTGGGGTCGACGCTAGGGTTCCGGCCGTGAGTGAGACCGCCGCCGAGTGGCTGGAGCGCGTTGCACAGGCGCTCGGTGTGGCTCCTCCCGACCCGGCCGAGCGGGAGGCACTCCTCGAGCTGGCCGGCGTGGCCGCACGCACCTCAGAGCGGATTGCTGCACCGCTGTCCTGCTGGCTGGTCGGCCGGGCGGGGCTCGATCCGGCAGCGGCACTCGGGCTGGTGCGGCGCCTTGCCGAGACCGGCCGCACCGAGACCGGCCGCACCGAGGCCGGCTCGGTCGAGAGCGGAGCGCCCGAGGCCGACGGCACGACCTGACGGGGGACCCTGGGCCTCCCGCCGGGGTGTCGGCGCGCTGGCGAGGGGCGGATGCGAGTCTCGGGGCTGGGAGCGCGGGCTCAGGCCGGTTCGGCACGGGACTGTGGCTCCGCCCCGATCACCTGCTCCGCTCGAGGGGGCGCGGTGGCGGACGACGGACCCTCGGGGCGTCCCTCCCGCTGCACTCGATCGAGGATCGCCTGCGCTTGGACGTAGAGCGGCGACCCCGGACGCATCGTCGCGAGGGTTCGCTCGGCCCAGAACACCTCGGGCACGCGCCCGTCAGTTCGGCTCGCGAGGGGCGCGGTCGCGGAGCTGCGCTGGAGCCGGAGGTCGGAGCGCGTGCTGTGGCGCATCCACTGGTACATCACCAGCCCCGCAGCGGCCGTGGTGAGCATCTCGCTGGCCCCCCAGAGCACCTGCGCGCCGTCCGTCCAGCTCGAGAGCGAGTAACCCCGGAACGGGGACACGGACTGGCTGGTCAGCGCGATGCCGAGGAACGCCTCGAATGGGATGCCGATCGCCAGGCTCAACAGCTTGCCGCCGTAGCTCAGCTTCCAGTGGAGGATCGGGTCGAGACCCACGATCGGCCACCAGAAGAGGATCCCACCGGCGAGGAAGGAGAGGTTCAGCAGGTCCATCAGCCACATGTGGTCCATCGCGATCGCGATCAGTGGGGTCGTGAAGAACGCCCACATGACGGCGTAGTAGAGGGTGAAGACCACCACGGGGAAGGTGACCACGTGGAGCAGCCGGCTCTCGAGGAAGCGCTGGAGACGGCGCCGGAGTCCTCGGTCGGCCCACTGGAGCACGAGGGTGACCGGGGCAGCGAGGGCGAGGAGGACGGGCGCGACGATCATCAGGAGGAGGTGCTGGGTGATGTGCGCCGGGAAGTGGGTCATGACGTACACGGCCACGCTCGACTGGAGGGCCACCGCGACCGCTGCGAGCCCGGAGAGGAACGCGACGAGACGACGCCACGGCCAGACCCTCCCGCGACGGCGGAGCTCGCGCATCGCCCGCACGTACCAGCCGGCCAGCGCGAGCTCGACGACCATCGCCGCCAGCGGGAATGGCGCCATGTCCCACATGCCGAAGAGCCGCCCGACCGTTACGGGGGGGCTCATGGCGCGAAGAGCAAGCCTGGCCGGCAGCGAGCGAGCACTCCACGTTCCATCGACTCAGGTCTAGCCGGGAGGAGAGGTTCCCCGGTGGCGGGAGGGCGGCGTGGGGGTGCTGGTGCAGCCTGGGGCGTTCCTCCGGTGCGGCCCTCCCGGGGCAGGGGCCGCCCACCGCCGGGACCCGGTCCGGCTTTGGTTCTCCGAAGCGGTGCCTTTTGCAGCGGACATGGGGCCAATAAGGTCAGCCGCAGTGAACCGGCGGACCATGGTGCAGTCGTACGGGCTCCCCGTCGTCACGGTCCTGGTCGTCGGCTACGACCAGGCTGCTATCGGCGTCGCGCTCCCGTACCTGACGCCGCTCTGGCACCTTTCGGCCGGCGCCAGTTCGCTGCTGGCGACGGCCACGGTCGCCGGGATGCTCCTCGGGGGCTTCGCTGCTGGGCCGCTCTCCGATCGCTTCGGCCGCCGCCGGCTCCTCCTCGCGGACATCGGGCTCTTCGTCACCATGGCGTTCCTCTCGGCCTTCGCTCCCTCCTACGGGGTCCTCCTGCTCGCGCGGGTGGTGCTCGGTGTGGCCGCCGGGGCCGACTACACGGTCGCGCTCGTCGCAGTCGCCGAGACCGCACCGGCGGCACGCCGGGGGTCGTGGATGGCTGCCACGCTCTTCGCGGCCAACCTCGGCGCGCTCGGCGCGTACGGGGCAGGCGCCCTTCTCGGTGGTCCCGGGATCGGGTGGCGGCTGGTGCTCGGGCTGGGTGGCGTGCTGGCGCTCCCGGGTGTCGCGCTCCGGGTGCGCAGCGAGGACCCGACCGAGCCTGCGCACCGTGGGGAGCTGCGCCTCACCGGCGTGTTGCGCGACGGGCTCGGCCCGGCGGCCCTGCGCCGCCAGGCGAGAAGTGCCCTGGCCGCGTTCGCCTACCAGACGGGGGACCAGGGCCTCGTCCTGTTCCTCCCGGTGGTGCTCGCGGCCCTGCTCGGGTTCGGCGCTCGTCACGGCGACCTCGCAGCGCTCGTCGTGCGGGCGGTGACGCTGCCGGCGTCGTTCGCGACCATCCTCCTCGTCGACCGGCTCGGTCGGCGCCCCTTGCAGGTCGGGGGCTTCCTCCTCCGAGGCGTCGCGCTCGGGCTCCTTGCCGGCCTGGTCGCCGTTGCCGGGCCGGGGGCCATGGGGGCGTCGCTCGGCCGGACCAGCATGGCGTTCGACATCGTCGGCGCGACCCTCGTCGCGCTCGCGCTCGCGGCGGGCTCGTTCGGCCCGGACAAGACGACCTCGATCATGCCGGCGGAGCACGCGGCCGGCGGTGCGCGGGGGACCGAGCAGGGGGTGGTCCAGGCTGCAGGCAGGCTCGGCGGGATCGTCGGGCCGGCCGGGTACCTCCTCATCGTGTCCGGCACCGGCCTGGCGGGCGGCCTGGTCTGGTTCGC
>JAJYGM010000369.1 GCA_021785095.1 Actinomycetes bacterium | reverse complement strand
CGCCGTCTTCTCGCCACGGCTCGCCGGCTTCGTCCTCGACGCGTTCGCCTCCGAGGGCCGCCTCGGCGAGGCCGAGGTGGACCCCGAGCTCAACCAGCTCACCCCGCGCGAGCGCCAGGTGCTGCGGCTCATCGCGCGCGGCTTCACCTACCGGGACGTCGGCGTCGAGCTCGGCGTCGCGGTGAAGACGGTCGAGAGCCACGTGTCGGCCGTCCTGCGCAAGCTGCAGCTCTCGACGCGCCACCAGCTCACCCGGTGGGCGGCGGAGCGGCGTCTCGACTGAGTCCCGAGGCCGCGCTCAGGACAGCTTTCCCTGAGCGGCCCTGGTGGCGACGGGGTCGCAGCCGCGGAGGACGATGGGGAAGAGCACGGCGGCGAGCATCCCGAGCGTGGGGGCCGACGACCTAGACCCAGAGGTGCGAGAAGTTGCCGGCTGCCACGTCAGGCCCGAGGAAACGAACCGGGTTCATCGACGCGCCGCTGTCGTGGTCACCGCGTCGTCCCCACGCCCATGGTCGTCCTCGGGCTCGTGGCCGTCCTGGGCCGCGCCCTACAACTGCTCGCGCGCTTGCTCCTCTCCTGCGGCCGGCCCTACCGGGGCAGTGATGCTGACTTCGCGGTCCTCCTCCGGCGGCATCCACGTGGCCGGGTCCGCGGGCACCTGCGCGCCTGACCGGATGTCCCTCACCTCGTTGCCCGGGAACCAGACGAACGGGATGCCGCGCTGGTCGGCATAACGGATCTGGCGACCGTACCTCGCAGCGGTCGGCGAGACCTCCGTCGGGATGCGGCGGGCGCGCAGCATGTGAGCGACGCGGTCGGCCTCGGCACGGGCCTCCTCGCTGGCCACCGCCACCAGCACGCACGTCGGCACGGGTCTCGACGCCACGAGCTCGCCTCGGGCGAGCAGCGGCCCGAGGATGCGGGTGACACCGATGCTGACGCCGACGCCCGGATAGGCCTCGCGTTCGCCCCCGACGAGGTTGTCGTAGCGTCCGCCCGAGCAGACCGAGCCGAGCGACTCGGCGCCCTCCATCACGGTCTCGTAGACGGTGCCCGTGTAGTAGTCGAGACCGCGGGTGATCTGGAGGTCCGCCACGAAGGGGCTGTCGTCACCGGCGAAGGCCCGTCCCGCCTCGAGCACCGCCGCCAGTTCGGCTAGACCGCGCTCGAGCAGGTCGCTTCGCACACCGAGGGATCGCACGTCGTCGACGAACGACACGTCGCTCGTCCGTATCCCTGCGAGAGAGAGGCACACGTCCGCTTGCGCACGGGACGCGCCGGCCTCAATGAGCAGCTCTCTCACGGCCTCGGGGCCGATCTTGCGCAGCTTGTCGAGCGAGCGGAACGCCGCGAGCGTGTCTCCCGGCAGGCCGATCCCCTCGAACATGCCTTGCATGATCTTGCGGTTGTTGACCTGGATGCTGAAACGCGGGATGGGAAGGCGCCGGAGGGCCTCCGCCGCGACGAGCGGGAGCTCGGCCTCGAAATGCGGCGCGAGCTCGCCTCGATCGATCACGTCGATGTCGGCCTGCAGGAACTCGCGGTAACGGCCCTCTTGAGGCCGTTCGCCACGCCAGGCCTTTTGGATCTGGTAGCGCCTGTAGGGGAACAGGAGCTTTCCGGCGTTGTCGCGCACGTAGCGCGCGAACGGGACGGTCAGGTCGAAGTGGAGACCGAGCCCGCTGTCCGACTCGTCCTCGGCGGCCTGCAGCCGGCGAAGGAGGTAGATCTCCTTGTCCGTCTCACCCTTCTCGAGGAGCGTGTCGAGAGCCTCGACCGCCCGCGTGTCGAGCGGGGAGTAACCGTGCAGCTCGAAGGTCTCCCGGAGGCTTCGCAGGACTCGCTGCTCGACGAGCTGCCCGGCCGGCAACCACTCGGGGAACCCACGCATCGAAGCGGCGACCGACATGGCCTGCCACTGTACCGAGGGAAGGAAGCGGGCTCATCGTGGTGCGACACCGGGAGGCGTCCATCCGTGATCACCCCACGGGCTTGCGGCCCTCCGAGATGCGGCTCAGGTAGTTGTAGACAGTGAAGCGGCTCACCTGCAGGGCCTGAGCCGCGTCCTCGACGCTCTTGCGGAACGCGAAGGCGCCCCGCTCTTCGAGCAGCTGCACGGCTCGCTGCTTCTCTTCGCGCGACAGCTCTGAGAGAGGTGAGCCCATCTCCTCGGCTACGCGGTCGAGCAACCGGTCGAGTGCGCTGTGCAGGGGGAGGTGGTGAACAGCAGCGATGGTCTCGCCGTGCCAGACGACGGGAGTGTCGAGGGCCTCGGCCTCCCCGGGTCCGATGAGCGTCCCGCCCAGAGCCTGGACGAGCTTTGCGACGACGACGAGGAAGGCCTCCGTGTCGTCCGCAGCGTCAGGACCAAGCTGGGTCTCTGCGCTCGATGGAGGGTCCGGAGCCACCGGTGCTCCGTCGCCGGGCTCACCGTCAGAGCTGACCTGGAGCGTCACCCGGGTCGCACCCGCCGAGATGGCGGAACGGACGACTCGTGTGACGGCCTGCAGCACCTCTTCGTCTCGCCCGCTGATCGAGGTGCCGAACGGCCCGATCGACAGGTCGCCGGCGACGGACCGGGCCGCCTCCTCGGCCGCGCGGACATGGGCTCCCGGTACGCCGGGCTCGAAGGGCTCGACCGTGAACTCCAACTCGAGCGTCACGAGCTGAGCGTACTTGCGAGCGGGTGCGCGCTCTCTGACCTGGGCAGCGTTCAGGTGGCGGGTGCCGAGATCGCCAGGGACCCGAGGACGGTCCCAGCCTCGCCGGCAAGTAGCCTTTCTGCGTCGTCGAGGCGCCCGATCCCGGCGAACTTGCCCGTCGCCTCGACGAACGTGCAGGCCGCTTCCGCCTTCGGGCCCATCGACCCTGCGGGCAGGCCGAGGGAGCGCAGCTCGGCCACGGTCGTCGCGTGCAATGGGCGAGCGTCCGGCGTCCCGTAGCCGATCTCGACGGCCGGAACGTCGGTGAGGATGAGCAGCGCGTCCGCTCGCACCTGCTCTGCGAGGAGCGCCGCAGAGCGGTCCTTGTCGATCACAGCTTCCACTCCCCGAAGCCTGCCCTCTGGGTCGCGCACGACCGGTATCCCGCCGCCACCCGAGCACACGACCGTGACGCCGGCGGCGAGGAGCCGCTCGATCACGGGGAGCTCCACGATCTCGACCGGCATGGGCGACGGAACGACGCGACGCCACGACTTCCCGTCGGGCCGCACAGACCATCCGCGCTCGTCCGCCAGCCGGCGAGCCGTCTGCTCGCTGTACACCTGCCCGACGAACTTCGTCGGGCTCGACATGGCAGGGTCGGTCGCGCTCACGACCGTCTGGCAGATGACGGTCGCGAACGTGCCTTCCGGCACAGCGTTGTCGAGCGCCTGGGCGAGCCAGTAGCCGATCAGGCCCTGGGTCTGCGCTCCGATCGAGTCGAGCGGATAGCCGTGCGAGAGAGCCGGGTCGCTCTCGCTCTCGACGGCAAGGACGCCGACCTGTGGGCCGTTCCCATGCGTGATCACGAGCTCGTGCTGCCGGCACAGAGAAGCGATCGCGTGTACGGCGCTCTCGACGTGGTGCTGCTGGATCTCGGCATCCGGCTTCTCGCCCCGTTCGAGGAGGGCGTTCCCGCCGAGCGCCACCACGATGCGCATCGTCAGCTGCCGAGGGTGGCGACCATGATCGCCTTCACCGTGTGGAGGCGGTTCTCGGCCTGGTCGAAGACGATCGACGCCGAGGACTCGAAGACCTCGTCGGTGACCTCGAGCGCGTCGAGCCCGAACTGCCCGGCGATCTTCTTCCCGACCTCGGTCTCCCCGTCGTGCAGAGCGGGAAGGCAGTGGAGGAACTTCACGCGCTCGTTACCCGTGGCCTTCAGGACCCGCTCGTTCACCTGGTACGGCAGCAGCTCCTCGATCCGCTGGCCCCAGTAGGCCTCCGGCTCACCCATGGAGAGCCACACGTCGGTGTAGAGGAAGTCCACTCCCTCGACGGCATGCTCGAGATCGGTGGTGACGAGTGTCCTTCCGCCGGAGGCGATGGCGAGATCGGCGGCGATGTCCCGGACGTCCGGCGACGGCCAGAGCGCCTCCGGCGCTGCCAGCCTCACGTCTGCCCCGAGCAGCGCACCGGTCACGAGCAGCGAGTTCGCGACGTTGTTGCGGGCGTCGCCGAGGTAACAGAACTTCAACTTCTCGACAGATCCGGCCGAGTGGTCGAGCATCGTCAGCACGTCGGCCAGCATCTGGGTCGGGTGCCACTCGTCGGTCAACCCGTTCCAGACCGGCACCCCCGAGTAGGCAGCGAGCGTCTCGACGTTCGCCTGGGCGGAGCCCCGGTACTCGATGCCGTCGAACATGCGCCCGAGCACCCGCGCCGTGTCCTTCATCGACTCCTTGTACCCGAGCTGGGATTCCGATGCCCCGAGATAGGTCACGTGCGCACCCTGGTCGTGCGCAGCGACCTCGAAGGCCGCCCTTGTGCGCGTCGACGGCTTCTCGAAGACGAGGGCGATGTTCTTGCCCCGCAGTCGCGGGTCCTCCTCGCCGTCACGCTTCTCGCGGCGCAGCTCGGCAGCGAGGTCGATCAACTGGAGGAGCTCCTCCTTGGTGAAGTCGATCTCCTTGAGGAAGCTCCGACCGAGCAGTTTCGTCATGCTTCTCCTTCCGTGCGTGAATCCTCACGCACCTCCTCACGCCGGGTCGCGCTGGATCGGGCACGTCATGCACCGCGGTCCGCCACGGCCCCGGCCGAGCTCGCTCCCCGACACGGTCACGACTTCGATCCCGTGCTTGCGCAGCATCGTGTTCGTGGCGACGTTGCGGTCGTAGCCGAACACGACGCCTGGTGACACCGCCAGGTAGTTCGTGCCGTTGTCCCACTGTTCGCGCTGCGCCGCCCGGATGTCCTCGTCGGTCACGAGCACCGTCACCTCGTCGACCTCGAGGATGCCGGCGAGTGTCTGCCAGAGGTCGTGGTTCTGTGCGACGACCGTGACGCCCGGCTCGTCGCCTGCCCGGATCGTCCACGAGCGCAGCTTCCGGTCGAAGTACGGATAGAGGACGAAGGTCGAGCGGTCGACCATCGTCATCGCGGTGTCGAGATGCATCATGGCATGCGACTTCGGCAGCTCGACGGCGATGACCGTGTGGACCTGACCGCTCTCCAACAGGCGTGCCGCGAGGATCTCCGCCCCCATCGGCGAGGTGCGCTCCCCCATCCCGATCATGACGGTGCCGTTCCCGATCACATGGACGTCGCCGCCCTCGAGCGTGGCGGGCAGGTGGTTCAGGTCGTCGTCACCGAGGTAGGTGACGAACTCGGCGTCGGCGAACATCGGATGGAAGCGGTAGATCGCCCGGCTGTGGAGGGTCTCGCGCTCGCGGGCGGGCTTGGCCATGGGATTGATCGAGACGCCGCCGTAGACCCAGCAGGAATTGTCCCGCTGGAACAGGTGGTTCGGGAGCGGGGCGAGCAAGAAATCGTCTGTCCGCAGCGTCTCCCAGCGGAGGCTCTTCGCCCGGATCGGGTGCAGGTCGCCCTTGAGCACGCCGCCGACCAGGTACGTGGCGAGCTCGAGTCCGTCCAGGTCGTCGAAGAGCCGGCGCAACGGGTCGACGAGCGTGGGCCCGACCGTCTCCGGCGTGCAGATGCGGTCGAGCACGAACGCGCGCCCGTCGGGGATCTCGAGCACGTCCGCGAGCAGCTGGCCGTAGTAGTGCACGAGGACGCCCTTTTCGCGGAGCGACTCTGCAAACGCATCGTGCTCCTCCTTCGCCCGGTCGACCCAGAGGACGTCGTCGAAGAGGAGGTCGTCGATGTTCCCAGGCGTGAGGCGCGAGAGCTCGAGGCCCGGTCGGTGGAGGATCGCCTGGTGGAGCAGACCGACCTCCGACTGCACGTTGAAGACCTCGCCTGCTCCAGTCATGTCTCGTGCTCCTCTCCACGACCGGGTTCTGTGTCGGACTGTAGGGACGGGCAGCCGGCACAGGAAGGGCCGAAAGTCACGACTCACACTACGAGGGAGCGTTGCCCCTTGCCCCTGTCGGGAGGCCTTGCCCGTGACTGCGCCGTGACTGCGCTGTGAATGCGCCGTGACCGCGCTGTGACCGCGCCGTGGCTGCGCCGTGACTGCGCCGTGAAAGTGCCAGGCAAAGCGCGCCGATTTCGAAGCGATTTGCCTGCCACTTCGTGCAGGCGCAGGCCCGGGTGCCGGGTACAGGCGCAGGCGCAGGCCCGGGTGCCGGGTACAGGCGCAGGCGCAGGCCCGGGTGCCGGGTACAGGCGCAGGCGCAGGCCCGGGTG
>JAJYGM010000067.1 GCA_021785095.1 Actinomycetes bacterium | reverse complement strand
GCTCGTGAGAGGTGAGGACGACCGCCGCACCGGACGCGAGGGCGTCGGCGACCAGGGACCCCACGAGCGCTCGGGCGTCGGCGTCGAGGCCGGCGTGGGGCTCGTCGAGCAGCCAGACCTCCGGCGCGCGCGCGACGAGCACCGCGAGCGCAGTCCTGCGCCGCTGGCCAGCCGACATGCGCACCATGGGCGTCCTGCGCAAGCGTCCGACGAGCCCGAGCCGGTCGAGCGCGACATCGGCGCGCTCGGCACCCAGGCCCGCCGCGCGCACGAAGAACCGCACGTTCTCGAGCGCGGTCAGCTCGTCGTAGAGCGAGGGGTCGTGGCCGAGCAGCCCGACACGCCGGCGCACCTGGGCACGATCCGCCCGCAGGTCGCAGCCGAGCACCATCGCCTCTCCCGAGGTCACGGACAGCAGCCCGGCGCACGCCCGGAGCAGGCTCGTCTTGCCGGCCCCGTTCGGCCCGAGCACGGTGACGACCTCGCCGGGGGCGACGTCGAGATCGACTCCCGAGAGCGCGGGGAACCGGCCGGCCAGGGCGACCGCCGAGCGAAGGTGTACTGCGAGATCCATGATCCGAGCCGACATGCTACGGGTGGTCGGCGAAGGGGTCCAAGCGGGGGTCTCGTCGGCAGCGCCGGCCCGGTGGTCTTCGAGCTCGGCCGCGGCGTCATCCTAGCTGACCGTCAGACGCTGCAAGCCGAGGTGATCCAGCAACGAGGAGAACTGCGCGGACAGCCACCCGAGGTCGCCTCCGAGAAGGATCGCCCCGAACGCGACCAGCACGATCCCGGCAGCCACCTGGACCACCGCGAGTGGCCTGCGGGCGCGCGCGACGAGGGTCGTCAACCGATCGAACGCCAGGCCCGCCAAGAGGAACGGGACCCCGAGACCGAGCGAGTACGCGAGCAGGAGGGCCACCCCCCCGCCGAGCGTCGAGCGGGCCATCGTCAAGGCAAGGACCGCCCCGAGCACCGGGCCGATGCAGGGCGTCCAGGCGAACGCGAACGCCATGCCCATCACCGGTGCCGCCCACGCGCCGAGCGTCTCGGGACGGACGTGGATGCGACGCTCGCCGACGAGCCAGCCCGCTCGTCCCGCGACGCGCGGCCCGAGGCGGACCCACGCTCCAGCGGGAAGCGAGCTCGCCAGCATGACCGCCCCCAGACCGATGACGACGGCGCCCGAGGCGAGGGTCAGAGCATGGAGGTGGCGGTAGAGCAGCGCGTGCACGCCCGACGCGGTCGCTCCCAGTGCGACGAAGACGACGGTGAACCCCGCGACGAACAGCAGGATGCCGCGGAGCAGCGGCACGAGCGGCCGTCGTGGCGCAGGGGGGGCCTGTGCACGAGACGCCGTCGACGCGCCCGCGGCTCCGGCGAGGACGACCCGGGGAGCGCCGAGCCGGTTGCCCGCCAATGCGGTCGACCTTGCCGCCTCGGCGGTGCCGAGGGCACTCGCCGTGCCGAGTGCCCTCGCGGTGCCGAGCTCCGCCGCGGAGAGCCCGGACACGAGTGAGAGGTAGCCGGGCACGAGCGGAAGCACGCAAGGAGAGAGGAACGACAAGATGCCCGCGCCGAACGCCACGAGCACCCCGAGAGGGCTGACGGTGATCGCGCCCGCGAGCACCCCAGCCCTCAGCCCAGCTGCGCGCGCACCAGGTCGAGGTCGGCCTCGACCATCATCTCGACCAGGTGCGGGAAGTCCACCTCGCGCTGCCAGCCGAGGGTCGTGCGTGCCTTCGACGGGTCGCCGACGAGAAGGTCCACCTCTGCGGGGCGGAGGAACCGCTCGTCGACCACGACGTGCTGCTCCCACTCGAGTCCCGCGGCAGCGAAGGCCAGCTGGCACAGCTCGCGCACCGAATGCGTCTCACCGGTCGCGATGACGTAGTCGGAAGGCTGGTCCTGGCGGAGCATGAGCCACATCGCGCGGACGTAGTCCGCGGCGTAGCCCCAGTCGCGCTGGGAGTCGAGGTTGCCCAGGGCCAGCTTGTCTTCGAGGCCGCAGGCGATCCGGGCGACCCCGTGGCTGACCTTGCGCGTGACGAACTCGAGGCCGCGGCGCGGCGACTCGTGGTTGAAGAGCATGCCCGAGGAGGCGTGCAGGCCGTAGCTCTCGCGGTAGTTCACGGTGATCCAGTGCCCGTACACCTTCGCCACCCCGTAGGGGCTGCGAGGATAGAACGGCGTCGTCTCTGACTGCGGGACCTCGTGGACCTTGCCGAACATCTCGGAGGAGCTGGCCTGGTAGAAGCGGATCTCGGGGTCGACGATGCGGATCGCGTCGAGCAGCCTCGTCACGCCGAGCGCGGTCGTCTCGCCGGTGAAGACCGGCTGGCTCCAGCTCGTCTGGACGAACGACTGGGCGGCAAGGTTGAAGACCTCGGCCGGGCGATGATCACGGAGGACCGCGATGAGCGACACCTCGTCGAGCAGGTCGGCTGGGACCAGGGTCATGCGGTCCTGGATGTGCGCGATGCGCTCGAAGTTCAAGGTGCTCGACCGGCGCACGACTCCGACCACGTCGTAGCCCTGCTCGAGCAGGAGCTCGGCGAGGTAGGAGCCGTCTTGCCCGGTCACGCCGGTGATCAACGCGCGTCTGGCGGCCATGGGGCCACGGTAGCCGAGCGCAGGCGCGCGCGGTCCGGCACGGCACGGCACTGCGCGAGCGCAGTGGCTACAGTGCGCCGGTGCCGAGGGCAGCGCTCGTCTCCTTCCGGCTCGGATGCCACGACGGCGTCTCGGTCGAGGCGGAGAAGTGGTCGTGGGCGCTCGAGCAGCTGGGGTTCGAGACGGTGGGGGTCGCAGGCGCGGGCACTCCCGAGCGGCTCGTCCCAGGCCTCGCGATCGGTGCCACCTCGTCCCCCTCGCGCGCCGACGTCGAGGACGCGCTGGGCGATGCCGACGTGGTCGTGGTCGAGAACCTCTGCTCCCTCCCGCTCAACCCGGCTGGTGCCGGCGTGGTGGCCGGCGTCCTCGCCGGCCGGCCGGCGATCTTGCGCCATCACGACCTTCCCTGGCAGCGGCCGCAGTTCGAAGGCTGGCCACCGCCACCCGTCGACCCGGCCTGGCGCCACGTCACCATCAACGAGCGGAGCCGCCGGGAGCTGGCCGCATGCAGCATCGAGGCGACCACCATCTACAACGCCTTCGACCCCGATCCGCCACCGGGACGGAGGGCCGAGACGCGCGCCGCGCTGGGCGTCGCGGCGGATGCGCGCCTCGTCCTGCAGCCGACCCGAGCGCTCGCGCGAAAGCGCGTGGACGCCGCGATCCGCGTCGCCGAACGGCTCGGCGCCACCTTTTGGCTGCTCGGGCCCGCAGAGGACGGCTACGGCCCCGAGCTCGAACGCGTGCTGGCGGCGGCACGCTGCCCGGTACGCCGCGGCGCGCCTCAGCTCGCCCACGGAGGCGCCGTTACCGTCGCCGACGCCTACGCCGCCTGCGACGTGGTCGCGCTCACCTCGAGCACCGAAGGGTTCGGCAACCCCGCGCTCGAGGCCGCGACGCACCGCCGCCCGCTCGTGATCGGGCCGTACCCAGTGGCGGCCGAGCTCGCCGGCTTCGGCTTCGAGTGGTTCACCGAGTCGACGGAGGACCTGCGCCGCCTCGAGGCGTGGCTCGAGGCACCCGAGCCCTCCTTGGTGGAGCACAACGCGTGTGTGGCGCGCCGGAGCTTCTCGCTCACGGCGCTGCCGGCGAAGCTGTCCAAAGTGCTGGCCTCGCTCAGATGGGTTCTTGGGGAGCGGTCGAGTCGTTAGCGTCACGGCGTGGCGTCGGCGCAACCCCGCGAGCTCCGCACGAGCGACATGCGCAGAGGCGGCGTGTCGCGCCGGCTCAGCGGGGACGAGCGACGACGCCAGCTCTCGGCCGTCGCGCTCGGGATCTTCGCCGCGCGCGGCTACGAGTCGACGACGATGGACGAGATCGCGGACGCCGCCGGGGTCACCAAACCGCTGCTCTACCAGCACTTCTCGTCGAAGCGGGCGCTGTACCGTGAGCTCGTCGACTCAGTGGCAGAGGAGCTTCTCGGCGCCATTTCGGCGGCGACGGCAACGGCGGACGGGCCGAGGGAGCGGGTCGAGAACGGGTTCGCGGCGTACTTCGCCATGGTCGTCACGCATGAGACGGCGTTCCGGCTGCTCTACTCGAGGAGCAGGCCGACCGACCCGGAGCTCGGTGCCGCGCTGCGCAGGGTGGAGGACGCGATCGGGGTGGCGATCGATCCGCTCATCGCTGCGGGCCTCGATCCTGCGCACCGCCGGTTCCTCGCGCATGCCGTCGTCGGCATGGCCGAAGGGGCGGGCCGCCATTGGATCGAGACGCGCGGCGAGGGCTCGGACGGCTCGCACGCTGCGCAGTGGCCGGGCAGGGAAGCCCGGCAGCTCGCTCGTCGCATCGCCGAGCTGGCGTGGGCTGGACTTCGGGCGGCGCACGCGGACTGACCCCGAGGTCGAGATGACCCGACAACGGCTCCGACTTCCGGCGTAGCCTGGCTGCGGTGGAAGGACAACCGCCGCGCCTCGACGCCACGGACCTCGCGCTCGTGCGCCTCTTGCAGCGCAACGCGCGCCAGACCAACAAGGACCTCGCCGAGGCGGTCGGGATCGCCCAGTCGACCTGCCTCGAGCGGGTGCGCGCGTTGCGCTCGCAGGGGGTGATCAGGGGCTGGCACGCGGACGTCGACCTGGACGCGATCGGCAGGCCGCTACGCGCCATGGTCAACGTCCGGCTCCGCCCGAAGACGACCGCCTCGGTCCGGGCGTTCCAGCAGGAGATGCTCGGCGCTCCCGAGGTCCTCGCGATATGGACGGTCACCGGAGCCGACGACTTCTTGGTCGAGGTCGCGACCCGAGACGTCGCCCATCTCCGCGACTTCGTCCTCGACCACGTGACGGGGCGCAGCGAGGTGGTCGACGCGAAGACGTCCCTCGTCTACGACCAAGTACGCGTCTGGGAGACCGTCCCAGGCGGGGAGCTCACCGCTGCGGGAAGCGCACCAGACGTTCGGCCAGCTCCTCCCGGTACGACGCGGCACTCTGCACCTTGACGCTCTCGTAGCCGCGGACGCGGTCGGGGAGCCGCGCGATCTGGGTCGCAAGAGAGAGGTTGGAGGCATCGAGCTTCGAGAGAACGGAGCCGATCGCGTCGGCGTACTGCGAAGCGAGCAGGCGCTCGGTCCGACGCAGCTGGGTCCGCCCGAAGGGATCGAGCGGGGTCCCCCGGAGGCGGCGCGACGCTCGAAGGGCCTGCAGCAACGGGCGCGACCAGCTGCCGAGACGGATCTTGTGACCGAGCCCTCTCGCGCGTAGCGCCGGGGGGTGGAGGAGCCAGGTCGTCTCGCCCTCGGAGGGGCCGGCAGCGGGGTAGTCGAGCAGGAGCCGGGCGACCTCGTACTCGTCCTTGTACGCGAGGAGCTTGTGATAGCCGAAGGCGACACCCGCCGTGAGGCGGCCGTCACCCCCCACGCGCCGTTCGGCCGCCGCGGTCTTCGCCACGAGCCTGGCGAAACGGCGCGCGAGCGCCTCGTCCTGGTAGCCCACCAGGTCGCCGGCGAGCCATTCGACGTGCCGACGTTCCGCCGCAGGGAGCCCCGTAAGGTCGACCTCCGAGAGGACGCGGGCACCGACCTGCGCTGAGGCGGCCGTCGCGGCGCACTCGGCGTCGCTGCCGGTCGCGCCGCCTGCCAACGGCGCACGCGTCCCGCCATCGCGCGAGGCGACCCAGCGCCGGCCCGCCTCGAAAGCGGCGACGTTCGCGTCGATCGCCACGCCGTTGCGCTCGATCGCGATCCTGATCGACCGGGCAGAGACGGGGAGCATCCCGAGCTGGCACGCCACCCCTAGCAGCACGACGTTCGCCGCGGTCGAGGGCGCGCCCGCCTCGTGGGCGACGGCGATCGCGTCGACGAAGGTGGCGCAGTCGTCAGCCGCCGCGGCGACAAGAACGGCCTCCAGCTCGGTGACCGGAACCTCGCGCGATTCGAGACCGAGGACCATCGGCCCGCTCAGGCTGGCGGCGGAAGAGCCGACGACTGCAGTGCGCCCCTGTGCCATGCTCGCGAGCACCTTCGGCTCGCTCGCGGCCATGAGATCCGCGGCAAGGAGGACGTCGACCTCGCCTTCGCCGAGCACGTTCGAGCGATCGCCCGCGCCTGGGCCGATCCGTAGGTCGGAGATGACCGGGCCGGCCTTCTGCGACAACCCGGTCTGGTCGAGCCCCCAGACCTCCACGCCGTCCAGCAGCGCTGCCCACGCGAGGAGGTGCGCGGACGTGACGACGCCGGTCCCGCCCAC
>JAJYGM010000821.1 GCA_021785095.1 Actinomycetes bacterium | reverse complement strand
CGGTGGGCGCCGCGTCGGCGGGTGGGAGCCCGCTCGACCCGTTCTCCCGACGGCGGCGGTTCCTCCTCGGCAGGGGTTGACACTCGGGGGGCCACCCCCGGCCCGGCGGGAGTGTCTCGGTCGACTGGCGGAATAGAGAGAGGAGCACACGTGCGAGACGAGGAGATCGTGGCGAGGATCGGCGAGCTCGTCGAGGAGGAGCACGCGCTCGAGCGGCTCCACACCGGCTCCGAGGTCGACGACGAAGTGGCGGGGCGGATCCAGGAGCTCGCCGTGCAGCTGGACCAGTGCTGGGACCTCCTCCGCCAGCGGCGGGCGCGCCGGGCTGCGGGCCAGGACCCGGATGAGGCGACGCTCCGCCCGGGCGCGGTCGTGGAGTCCTACCGCCAGTAGCGCCGGCCCGCCCTCCGAGTGGCGACCGACTCCACCCCGACCCGCCTCTCCCCGGTGACCCCGCTCAGCGAAGCCGCCGGAGGGCCCACTCCGGTCGGGTCCGCCAGGGCCTGACCTCGGCGAGCTCGAGGGTGGCCGCTGCTCGGCCGTCTCCTTCGCGACAGTCGAGGTAGAAGAGGCCCCGGGCGAGCTCGGGTGCGTCCTCGGCGAGGAGGCCGAGCCGGACGAGCGCGTCGAGCGCACCAGGCCAGCGGTTTCCGGCATCGGGTCCGGCGGCGGCCTCGAGGACGCCGGCCGCATCCGGTGCTGCCAGCGGGAGGAGACACACGGCGTGGGGCGTCGGTGGGACGCGCCGGAGGGAGGAGGGCGCGCCCGCAGCGGTCTGGAGCGAGAGCAGCGGGCCATAGGTGGGGTCCTGTACCAGGAGTCCCACCAACCGGAGCTGGTCGGGACGGCCGCCGGCGGCAGCCGTCCGGTCCGGCCCGACGACGAGGCCGAGCGAGGCGACCAGACGGGCCGCCTCGGGGGCGGGCAGGCTCCCTGCGCCGCGGGAGGCGAGTGCGCGCGATACGAGGCCGCACGCTTCGGCGGACGAGAAGTTCTGGGGGCGCTCGACGACACTGCCCTGGCGCCGACGCCAGGTCGCGTAGTCGGCCAGGCTGGCGAGCGCGAGCGCGGCTGTCTCGGGAAAGCGGTAGGCGGGCACCGGGGGGATCGGCTCGGAGCGATGGGGGCTCGCAGGCGCGCCGCGGGCGGCCGCAGCGCGACCGGGACCGCCCGTGACGTCTGTACCCCGGGCGGAGGAGTCGGCGCTACTGGGGCCGCCACGGGCGTCGTGTGCAGGAGCAGCGTGGCCCCCGCTCGCGTCGGCGGGCCGGGTGGCCGAGACCGTCAGCACGTTCGCGACCACTGGTTTGCGGTACCCGCGGCGCGCCGCAGCGTGCACGCCCTGCGCGAGCGCACGCGTCACCGCCTCGATACGGGCCACGCTCGCGGTGCGCGGGTCGCCGGGCTCCTGCCCACCGGGCTCCTGCCCACCGCGCTCGGCGATGGCGAGCGGTGCCTCGGTCAGCACCGTCGGCACGAAGCAGGCGAGCACGGCGTCCACGTCGGGGTCGTCGAGCAGGCGCTCGAGCGTTGCTCCCCATGCTGACGGCGGTGCGTCGAGGGGAAGGGTTACCGGGTTGGTGCGCGCCGCCGGCTCTGCTCGATCGGAGCCTGCCGAAAGAGCGGAGCCGGTCGGCCGGGCGAGCTCGAGCCCGTTCCCGAGGCAGGAGTCCACGGCGAGCGCCACCGGGCCCCCCTGGTGGGACAGGATGGCGACCCGCCGGCCCGCGGGGAGTGGCTGCGTCGCAAGGGTACGACCGACGTCCACGAGGGCTTCGAGCGTGTCCACGCGAACGACCCCGGTGTGGCGGAACAGCGCTGCGATCGCCTCGTCCTCGCTCGGCTGGAGCGCCTCGGCGCTCGCCCACGTCGCGGCGGCCGTGTCGTCGGCTTCGCCGTCGCCGCCGAGGCGGCCTCCTCCAGGGCCTGCGCGTGAGGGGTCCCACCCGGCGGGGACGGACCGACCGCCTCCCGCTCGGACGGCAACGATCGGCTTCGTCCGCGACACTCGCCGCGCGACCCGCGAGAACGTCCGTGGGTTGCCGAAACTCTCGAGGTAGAGGAGGACGACATCGGTCTGGGGGTCGGACTCCCAGAAGTGGAGGAGGTCGTTGCCGGAGATGTCCGCCTTGTTGCCTGTGGAGACGAAGGTCGAGATCCCGAGGCCGCGCTCGAAGGCCTCCTCGAGGATGGCGAGCCCGAGGGCACCCGACTGGGCGAGCAGGGCTGCCGTGCCGCCGAGGGGCGGGCGCAGCGAGACCGTCGCGTTCAGTGAGACGTCGGCTGCGGTGTTGACGATTCCCATCGAGCCCGGTCCGAGCACGCGCATGCCGTGCCGCCGCGCGCTGCGGACGAGCGAGCGTTCGCGCGCTGCCCCGGCCTCGCCTTCCTCGGCGAAACCGGCGCTCACCACGACCAGGGCGCCGACCCCCTTGGCGGCGCACTCGCCAGCGACGGTCTCGACCATCTCGGCCGGCACCGCGACGACGGCCAGGTCCACGTCGTCGGGGATGTCGAGCACGCTCGGGTAGGCGCGAACGCCGCCAACGGACGTGGCGGTCGGGTGCACCGGGTACGTCGGCCCCGTGAAGGGCCCGGCGAGGATGTTCCGCAGGAGAACCTGGCCGACCGTGCCCCGCCGCCGGCTCGCACCGACGACCGCGACCGAGCGGGGGGCGAGGAGCTTCCGCACCGACTCGATCGTGTTCCGGCGCTCGCGCTCGTGCATGGCGGCGACCGACGCGGCAGTCGGCGCGATGTCGAAAGCGACGTGGACGACCCCGTCTCCGAGGCGAGTCCGCTCGGCGAACCCCGCGTCCGCGAAGACGGCGAGCATGCGCTGGTTGTGTGGCAGGGTCTCGGCGACGAACCGCCTGATCCCTGCCTCGCGCGCGGCGAGGGCGAGGTGCTCGAGGAGGAGGGTGCCGAGCCCGCGCCCTTGGTGGGCGTCGTCGACGACGAACGCCACCTCCGCCTCGTCGCTGCCGGGCAGGCGGTCGTAGCGGCCCACGCCGATGATGTCCTTCGCGAGGAGCGCCACCAGTGCGAACCTGTCGGCGTAGTCGACCTGTGTGAAACGGGCGAGCATCTGCTCGGAGAGCTGCGGCAGGGGGGAGAAGAAGCGGAGGTAGCGGGTCTCCGGCGAAAGGCGAGCGTGGAGGGCGCGGATCGCCTCGGCATCCCCCGGGAGGATCGGGCGAACCGTCACCGTCTTGCCGTCCCTCAGGACGACGTCTGCCTCGAAGCGGGCCGAGTAGCCCGCCGGCCGGTCGCCTCCCTGGCGCTCCCCCGTAACGGGGCGCGAGTCGCCCGACTCCCCGGCCGGCGACGCTCCCGACTCCCGCATCAGTGCAGCAGCGCGCGGGCGGGGCGGTTCCCCCGCGCCCGCTCGACCATGTCGGCCAGGGTGAAGGAGTCGAGGTGGCTGCGCATGTGGGCCCCCACTTCGGACCACACCGCCAGGAGAACGCACTGGCCCTCGTGGTCGCAGGCACCGTTCTGGTGCGGCTCGCCGAAGTCACCGGCCGTGATGGGCCCGTCGACGGCCGCGACGATCTGGCCCAGGGTGATGTGTTCCGGGGAGCTCGCCAGCACGTAGCCGCCCCCCACGCCACGCTTCGAGCGGACGAGGCCTGCGCCCTTGCACGCGAGGAGGATCTGCTCGAGGTAGGGCTGGGGGAGCCCCGTGCGTTCGGCGAGCCGCTGCACCGACGTCGGGGTCTCCGCGCTGGCGTGGAGGGCGAGGGAGAGGAGCGCGCGGCTCGCGTAGTCGCCCCTGGTCGAGACCCTCACGGGCTGATCGTACTGCCCGGGCCCCGGCGGGGCTGGCAGCGCCGCGACGCAGGCGGCCCGGGTGGGCGAGTCCAACCACGCCGGGATGCCTACGCTCGTGCCGTGTCGATGCCGACCGCGCCCGGCTCGTCCGGGCCCGCCCTCGGGGAGTCCGGCGCGCCGGGGTCGACCCCTTCCTCGACGATCTGGCCCGGGCCGATCTGGCCCGCCTACGGCCGGGGGAGCCTGGCCGACCTGCTGCCCGCGCTCCAGGCAGTTCTCGCGGGCATGCCAGACCAGCCGTCCTGGCTCCCCGCAGAGATCGAAGGGGCGCGCCAGGTTGTGCTGTTGGTGCTCGACGGCCTCGGCGCCGAGCAGCTCGAGCAGCACCGGGAAGACGCGCCCTTCCTCGCGGGGATGCCGGGTGGGGCGATCTCCTCGGTCGCGCCCACGACGACGGCGACTGCACTCACGTCGATCACGACCGGCCTCTCGCCCGCCCGACACGGGGTGGTGGGGTACCGCATCCGGGCCAGGAACGGCGAGATCCTGAACGTGCTCCGGTGGTGCGCTCCGTCGGGTGACGCCCGCGGGGCCGAGCCACCGGAACTACTCCAGCCCAACCCGCCCTTCGGCGGCCGCGCGGTGACGGCCGTGACGAGGGCCGAGTTCGCCGGGACGGGCTTCAGCGAGGCGCACTTGCGCGGCGCCGAGCTTCGCGGTTGGCGGGTCCCGTCGTCACTGCCGGTCGAGGTCGCCCTCGCACTGGAGGGGGGCGCGCCCTTCGTGTTCGCCTACTACGACGGTGTCGACAAGGTCGCGCACGAGCGCGGCCTCGGGCGCCACTATCGGGCAGAGCTGCGCGCAACCGATCGACTGGTCGGCGACGTCGCCGCCGCGCTCCCGCCAGGCTCCGCCCTCGTGGTGACGTCCGACCACGGTCAGGTCGAAGTCGGTCCGTCGGTCGTGGCCCTGGAGCCCGACGTCCTGGCCGGCGACGTCGTACAGCTCTCGGGTGAGGGCCGCTGGCGCTGGCTCCACGTCCGACCGGGCCGGGAGGAGGCCCTCGCTGCGCGGCTGGAGCAGGCCTACGGCCAGCTGGCCTGGGTCCGGCTCCGCCGGGACCTCGAGCGTGCGAACGCCTTTGGCGGGTCGCTCGGGGCCGAGGTCCGGGCTCGGCTCGGGGATGTCGCGCTGCTCGCGCGCGCGCCCGTCGCCTTCGCGGATCCCGCCGACCAGGGTGAGCTGGCCCTCGTGAGCCGGCATGGGTCGCTCACGGCTGCGGAGCTGTCGGTCCCGCTACGCGTCTGCGTGCCCTGAGTGCCCGCCGCTGGCCCCGGGGCCGCCTCGTCCCAGCCGCGGCGCCGGTCGGGGCGCTCCGCCAGCGGCATTCGGGGTGCAGCTCCGGCGAGGCGGTCGCTGTCCTCGGGGTCGAGCGGTAGAACAGTGGGGTGAGCGAACAGCGCGGGTCGGCACCCCGGGTCTCCCCTCTCCTCGTGGTCGAGAGCGCGCCGCCGGGGTCGGAGGAGTTGCCGGCACCGAAGGAGGGCGCGGAGCGCGAGACGATCGAGCAGCCGGCGAAGGTCCTGCGGATCGGGTCGATGATCCGCCAGCTCCTCGAAGAGGTCCGTCAGGCGCCGCTCGACGAGGCGAGCCGCGAGCGCCTCCGCGAGGTCTACGACACCTCCGTCCGCGAGCTCGCCTCGACGCTCTCCCCGGATCTCGCGGGCGAGCTCGGACGCCTGACCCTCCCCTTCGACGGCGGGGACGTCCCGAGCGACGCCGAGCTCCGAGTCGCCCAAGCGCAACTGGTCGGCTGGCTGGAGGGTCTCTTCCACGGCATCCAGGCCACCCTGTTCGCGCAGCAGATGGCGGCTCGGGGCCAGCTGGAGGACATGCGCCAACGCGGGCTCCCGCCCGGCCCGAGCGCCGAGGCTGCGGCCCGGCCCGGGACCTACCTCTGAGCCCTCTGAGCGACTGGAGCGCCCCGTGCGGATTGCGATCGGGTCCGACCATGCCGGCTTCGCGCTGAAGTCCGTCGTCGCGGAGCACCTGCGCGACCTCGGCCACCACGTCGAGGACCTCGGCACGCACTCGACCGAGCCCGTCGACTACCCGGTGTACTGCTCGGCCGTGGCGCGAAAGGTCGTGAAGGGGGCGGCGGACCTCGGGATCGTGATCGGTGGGAGCGGCCAGGGCGAGCAGATCTCGGCGAACAAGGTGCGTGGAGCTCGCGCCGCGCTCTGCCCGGATGAGTACACGGCCCGCCTCGCCCGGCTGCACAACGACGCGAACGTGTGTGCCCTCGGTGCCCGGGTGCTCGCGCCGGAGTACGCGCTCGCGATCGTGGACACCTTCCTCTCGGAGTCCTTCGAGGGTGGCCGTCACGTCGCGCGCCTGGAGGAGATACGAGCCATCGAGGACGAGGAGGCCGCGAAGTGAGTCTGTCGCCGACCGGAGCTGCGTTCCGGGCGCTGGTCGTGGAGAAGCCGGGGGAGGGGGCTACCGGCGACGGGCCGCGGGTCGAAACCTGGGACGAGGGACGTCTCGCGCCGGACGGGGTGGTCAGATCGG
>JAJYGM010000249.1 GCA_021785095.1 Actinomycetes bacterium | reverse complement strand
GACCCCCCACTGTGTGCCGAGCAGGTGGAGCCTCTTCCCGACCGCGCTGAAGTAGCTGCCGTCTTCGAGGAAGAGGAGGGGCTTCGTGAAGTTGGTGCCGTAGAACTGGTGCTGCGCGAGCAGTGCAGCGTCGAGCGCGCCCGAGCGCGCCATTGAGAGCTCGGCGTCCATGAGGACCGGTACCGGACCGTCGTCGGCCCTCGGCACCGAGGGCGTGCCGTCGGTGAAGGTGACGTGGGGCACCGCTCGGTCGACGTAGGCGGCGACCCAGGCACCCTGCTGAGCCTTCGAGGCGGTCTCGTAGCGCCGGAGGGCTCGGGTGAGCGCCGGGTCGCCCGGGGCGCGCGTCGAGAGCGGCGAGAGCACGAATGTCCTCGCGGAGTTGACCGGCTGCATGACGCCGGTGATGAGCTGCCAGGAAACGATGATCTTCTGGACGCTCCCCGATCCTGCGGGAGTCACGGTGTTGTCGTAGGGAGGTCCGTAGGTCGCGGTGCGGCTCGTGTAGGCGAGCTCGGAGGCGCTCGTCGCCATGAAGTCCCCAGGTGTGGCATGGGCCCAGGTCTGGACCGTCACGGGGGGAACGTCGGGCGAGGAGAGCACCGACGCGAGCAGCACCACCAGCACGAGCACCACCGCCCCGGCGATTCCCGCCTCTTTCAAGATGTCGTAGCGGCGGGTGGGACCGCGCCACTCCGCTGAGTCGGACGCAATGGCCGCCCGGCGCGCGACCCGGCCTCGGACCCGCCGCGCAGGCAGCGGATGGCTCACGCCGCGCACCCGCACGAGGAGCACGTGCGCGCCGACGATGGCCACCAGGATCAGGGGGACGAGGACGATGTGCCACATGAGCATCTGCCCGAAGTTCATGGTGTCCAGGAACGGCCCGACCCCGGCCGCGTTGAAGGAGTCCTTGGCGTTGGTCGAGATCCATTGCGAGTCGAGGTTCTGCTGGGAGAGGTAACCGGTGAAGCACTCGACGACCGAGAAGAGGAAGGCCGCCACACCCGTCATCCAGGTGAGGACGCGCCGCCCCCGCCACGCCGCCATCCAGAACTTCCCCCAGAGGTGGATGACCATGAAGGCCATGAAGATCTCCACGCTCCACAGGTGGAGGCTGTTGAAGAAGTGGCCCACGGGGTTGTAGTGCCACCAGTCGGGTCCTCCGAGCGCCAGCGCGAACCCCGAGACGATCGCTACGCCGAGTGCCGACAGCGTCGCGACGCCGAACACGTACACCCACGAGCTCACGTACGCGGGCTGCCTGTCAGGCAGAAGCTTGCCCGGCGGGAGGAAGCGCAGGCCGAGGCGACGCACTCGAGCCGTCCACATGGTGGGGTCGCCGACCTCCTGAGCTCCGTAGCCGGTGCCGGAGGCTTCCAAGGTGGTGAGCGAGGCCCCCTTGTCTGATGGTTCCTGGGCGTCCTGGCCGACCGCGCGGCGATCGTGCTCGCGATGAGGGAACGGCACGAGAAGGGCCGCGCCGAAGATGACCACCATCACGAGGATCAGCACCAGGTTCGACACGGACACCGAGAAGATGCTCCAGTGCACGTACGTGCCCGGCGAGTTCAGGTCTACCGCCAAGAGGCCCATCAACATGTCACCCCCTTTTGCACGCGTCGCGCAGCCCATTGCCGCCCGTTGTCCCCAGCCTCGGGTACCCAGGCAGAACCAGTGTAGGGACTTAGGTCCTCAAGGAGGGGGCTGAGGGGTGCCGGGGGCGATCCCGCCAGAAGTCGAAGGGAGCCCCAGGGCGGCCCTTGCGGCTAGAACGGCAGCCAGCCGACGGCGGCAACGAGGAGGCCTTCGTGACGACGACGCAGTCGCGACGGAGCGAGACCGGCAGCGGCGTGGCGATCGTCGTCGTGATGATCGGCGTCATGATCACGGCGGTCGACACGACGATCGTGGTCCTCGCGCTCCCCGAGATCGAGCGGTCCCTGCACGTGGCGCTGGACTCCGTCATCTGGGTGGTCATCGGCTACCTGCTCGTCATCACGCTGCTCGCGACGCAGGTCGGGCGCCTCGGCGACATGTTCGGCCGGGTCCGGATGTACGAGGCGGGATTCTTGGTCTTCATGGTGGGGTCCGCGCTGTGCGCGCTGGCCTGGGACGAGATGTCGATCGTGGCTTTTCGCCTGTTGCAGGGTGCCGGCGGCTCGCTCGTCAGCGCGAACAGCGGGGCGATCATCGCCGACTTGTTCCCCCGGGAGAAGCGGGGAAGGGCATACGGCTACAACGGGGTCGGGTTCAGCCTGGGTGCGGTGCTCGGGATCCTGCTCGGTGGCGCCATCGTGACCTACGCGTCCTGGAGATGGATCTTCTGGATCAACGTGCCCATCGGACTCGTCGGGGTCGGTCTCGCGCTGCGTCTCCTGCGCGAGACCGGGGAGCGCAAGCCCCACCGGCTCGACCTCGTCGGAATGACCGCCTTGGGGCTCGGCCTCTTCGGGATCCTCTGGGCGGTCACCAAGCTGGCGGTGTCGCCTCTCGACGCGGAGCTCGTGGGTTACCTGCTGGGCGGGCTCGCCTTCATCGGGTTGTTCGTCCTCGTCGAACGGGGGTCTGCGGAGCCGATGCTGGACCTGTCGCTGTTCCGCGTCCCGTCGATGACGCCGTCGCTGCTGGCGTCGCTCTTCCAGGGCCTTGCCAACTACTCGGTGCTCTTCCTCGTCATCATGTACCTCCAGGGGGTTCGGCGCCTGACCCCGATCCACGCGTCCCTGCTCCTCGTCCCCGGCTACCTGGTCGGTGCCGGGATCGGCCCCGTGGCGGGGAGGATCGCCGACCGCTACGCGCCCGTCCTGCCCGCGACGATCGGCCTCGGTGTCCAGGTGGTCGCCCTCTTCGTCTACGCACACCTCGCGCCAGCGACCGGGCTGTGGCTCGTGGTCGCCGGCAGCGTCGTGAACGGCCTCGGGGCGAGCTGCTTCTTCCCGGCGAACAACTCCGCGGTGATGAAGGCCTCCCCGCCCGACGCGTTCGGCGTCTCGTCGGGGATGCTTCGCACCTTCGCCAATGTGGGAATGGTCTTCTCCTTCTCGATGGCCATTCTCACCGCGTCCCGCAGCATCAGTCGGCACCTCGCCTTCGCGATCTTCGTCGGCTCGACGAGCCTCCGCGGTGGTCTCGCGGGGACCTTCACGTCAGGTCTCCACGCTGCCTTCTACGCCTCGATGGGCCTGATGGCGCTCGCCGCACTCCTCTCGGCCACTCGCGCGACCCGGGTCGGCGGTGCGGGACGCACCCGGCCGTGAGAACGGGCTGAACGTGCGGCCTACTCCGGCTTCCCGAAGCCGGCGACGGCGAGCGCGAGGAACAGCGCCGCGAACGCGCACACGAGACCGATCTCGGCCGAGATCGGGAGGGAGTACCCGAAGAGGGTCACCCCGGTGGAGAAGCGCGCGGCTGCAGCCGGCGGTACGTGCTGCACGGCGAAGACCACGCGGCGGAACGGGTCGACGGCGTAGGTGAGGGGGTTGATCCGGGTGATGACCGCCAGCCACGCCGGCAGCCCCTTCAGCGGGAAGAGCGCGCCCGAGAGGAAGAGCATAGGGAACAGGAGCAGCTGCATCACCACCTGGAACGCCTCGATGCGCTGAATGCGGCTTGCGACGAAGACGCCGAACGTCGTCATGGCTAGAGCCATGAGCAGTTCGAGGCCGACGACCTCGAGGACGAGCAATGCGGTCAGGTGGACGCCGATGAGCGGTGCCAGGACCAGCATGATGGAGCCCTGGACGGTCGCGATGCTCGCCCCACCGAGCGTCTTGCCGACGACGAGCGACGCCCGGCTCACCGGGGCGACGACCATCTCCCGGAGGAAACCGAATTCCCGATCCCACACGATGGAGATGGCGGAGAAGATCGCCGTCATGACAACGGACATGGCGACGATGCCGGGGAAGACGAACTTCTTGAATGTAAACCCTTCCGTCGTTCCCACGAGCGTCGACATTCCATAGCCGAGGACGAAGAGGAACAGGATGGGCTGTATGAAGCTCGAAAGGATCCGCGTTCGGGTTCGGACGAAGCGGATGAGCTCGCGCTCCCACACCATTCCGACCGTTCGCAGCTCGCTTCCGAGGTCGCTGCGCTCGTCGGTGAGCGTCCCAGGTGCGAAGGGGAGTGGGGCGAACGTCATGCGTGCTGCCTAGCGGCGCCGAGCGCGCGCTCGCATGCGCATCGGCAGGACGTGCTCGGCGTGGTCCGCGCGGATCTGACGGCCGGTGAAATGGAGGAACACGTCGTCGAGCGAGGGGCGGTGCACGTGCACGTTCGTGACCGCGACGCCGGCGACGTCGATGACACGCGCGATCTGGGAATCTCCGTTGGGCGTGAAGACGACCACGTTGCCTGTTCCGAGCTTGGCCCGGAACCCGGCCGCTGTAAGTCTTGCCGCGGCGGTCGGGTCATCCGCGGTCGTGAGCTCGACGGTGTCCGCCGACACCATTGCCTTGAGGTTGCTCGGCGTGTCGAGTGCCACGATCGAGCCGCGGTCGATGATCGCGATGCGATCGGCATACTCGGCTTCGTCCATGTAGTGGGTGGTGAGCAAGATGGTCACCCCTGCTTCCTCGCGGAGCCGGGTGACGTCTTCCCACATGAGGGCGCGGGTCTGTGGATCGAGCCCGACGGTCGGCTCGTCGAGGAAGAGAACCGCCGGGGTGTGGAGCATGCTCCGGGCGATCTCCAGGCGTCGGGCCATCCCGCCGGAGAAGGTGGAGACCACGTCCCGGCGGCGATCGGTGAGCTCCACGAGGTCCAGCACCCGGCGGATCCGAGCCTCCACCTCCATCTTCGGTACACGGTAGAGGACGGCGTGAAAGCGGAGGTTCTCCTCGGCCGTCAGCTGGTCGTCGAGGGTCTGCTCCTGGAAGACCAAGCCGATGCGACGGCGAACGGCCTTTGGCTGGCGGCGAACGTCGAACCCGTCGACCGTCGCGGTGCCGTCGGTGGGCCGTGCAAGGGTGCAGAGCATCTTCACCGTGGTGCTCTTTCCGGCCCCGTTCGGCCCGAGCAGTGCGAAGATCTCTCGCCTTTCCACCTGGAAGGACACGTCCTCCACCGCGTGAACGTCGCCGTAGCGTTTCGACAGGTGCGAAGCTTCGAGTGCAGCGTCGTCGAGGAGCCCAGGGCGCCCGGATGGGAGATCCCGAATCGCAGGCGAGGAGGCCATGGGTCGACAATCCCCGTGCAGCGGGTCGACCGCACAGGGTCGAACGACCTGCGTCCCCTCGCACGCCGTTGCCGTCGCCGGAGGGTCCCGCCCCGGGGTCGTGGTACCGGTCTCGGCCGGGCGAGCAGCTACCCTGGGGAGCGTGCTCGACGCCACCGTGAAGGAGCTCGCATCAGGGAGGAACTTCGCCGCGATCACCACCATGCTGCCGGACGGCCAGCCCCAGACCCACATCATGTGGGTGGACGCCACCGACGAGCAGCTCCTGGTGAACACCGAGATCGAGCGGCAGAAGTTCCGCAACGTTCGACGGGATTCGAGGATCACCGTCACCATCCTCGACCGAGACAACCCGTACCATTACGCCGAGGTCCGCGGACGGGTGACGGGCACTGTCGCAGGCGACGAGGCTCGGCGCCACCTCGAGAGCCTCAGCCAGAAGTACAACGGCAAACCGTACGGGAACCCGATCGGCAGCGAGCGGGTGATCTTGTTCATCACGCCGGACCGCCAGCTGATCCGCTAGGAGCACGGCAACGCTGCCGCCGCTCTCGGTTCTCGACCTCGCCCCGATCGGCCCCGGCGAATCGGCCGCCGAAAGCCTGCGTGCCAGCGTCGACCTGGCCCGCCGGGCAGAGGAGCTCGGGTGCCGGCGCGTCTGGTACGCCGAGCATCACAACATGCCCCGGATCGCCTCGTCGGCCACGAGCGTGCTGATCGGCCACGTCGCCGATCACACGAGCACCATCCGGGTCGGGGCCGGCGGCATCATGCTGCCCAACCATGCCCCGCTCACCATCGCTGAGCAGTTCGGCACCCTGGCAACGCTGCACCCCGGGCGCATCGACCTCGGGCTGGGGCGGGCGCCAGGCTCCGACCAGGTGACCATGGCCGCGCTGCGTCGCGACCTGGCGGCGGCTGACCGCTTTCCCGAGGACGTGCTCGAGCTGCAGGGCTACCTGAGCGACGAGAGCCGCGTTCCCGGCGTGCAGGCCATCCCGGGGCGTGGAACCGGCGTGCCGCTGTACATCCTGGGCTCGTCGCTGTTCGGTGCACAGCTGGCTGCACTGCTCGGCCTGCCGTTCGCCTTCGCCTCGCACTTCGCGCCGGCTGCGTTGCAACAAGCGGTGTCGCTGTACCGAACGGGTTTCCGGCCGTCGGCACAGCAGGAGCAGCCGCAC
>JAJYGM010000116.1:4279-6367 GCA_021785095.1 Actinomycetes bacterium | reverse complement strand
GCGGCCGGCGCATCCGTGGACACGACGAACCGTTGCACCGCGCCTTGTGACCGCAGCGCCCGCACGATGACCGGCCGCGCCGACCCGTGGCGGCCGGGCGCACCGACGACCGATGGCGTGCTCCACCGCCGCGCTCCCGCCACCGGCGGGAGGTCGATCACGACCCGCGTCCCTGCACGCACCTCGAGCGGTGCACCCAGGCGCGCCGGGAGGGCCGCGACCGGGCCCTCCGACCCGCTCACGCCAGCGGCGGCCGCAGCGCGAGACGGCGCGGCGCGGACGACCGCGACCGAGCCGCAGCCGTCGAGCGTCCTCCCCCTCGAGTGGCACACCACGAGGAGCCTGGGCCTGAGCGACGGGACCGGCGCGGTGGTCGCCTTCCGGTGCACAGACGGCCCGTGCGCCGGAGCCGCGCCGCTCGAGGGCACGGGGGACGTCAGCGCCGGCCCGACCCGGGCCGCGCTCCCGAGCACCTGGGAGAGACCTACGGCGAGCCCGAGGAACACGACGGCGGCGACCCCCATGACCTGCATCCGGCGCACCCGGCGGCGGCGGATGCCCGAGAGCAGCCGGGCTCTCGCCGCGTCGAGCTCCGAGCCGGAGCGAAGACCGCCCGCCTCGCGGCCACGGCCCGCGCCGAGCGCGGCCTGGTGCCGCTCGTCGAGGCCGGCCGGCTCACTCACCGCGCACCTCCGCGCCCGGCGCGGCACAGGCGACCTCGAGCAGCCTCGAGAGCGTCGCGCGCGCCTTGGAGAGCTGGGACTTCACCGTGCCGACGGAGCAGCCGAGCGCCTTGGCGACGTCGGACTCGGAGAGATCGGCGTAGTAGCGGAGCACGACGGCCTCGCGCTGGCGGGCGGGGAGGCGCCGGACGGCTCCCCGTACGGCCAAGACGTCTCCGGTCCGCTCGACGTCGGCCACTCCGGTGTCCGTTGCAGGCTCGGCCCAGACCACGCGGTTCTTGCGCTGCTCCGTCGTGCGGCGACGGCCACGCGAACGGCACTGGTTGACCACCGCGGCGCGGAGGTACGCGTGGGCGCGCTCGGGGTGGCGGAGGCGCCGCCACCCGACGAACGTCGCCAGGAACGCCTCCTGGACGGCCTCCTCCGCCTGCCCGGGATCGTCGAGGAGCAGGGCGGCCAGCCGGCACAGCCCCGCGTAGTGCGCGTCGAAGAGCGCGACGACGGCCGCGTCGCGTCCGGCGGTCACGGCCGTTCGCGGTCCCAGTCGGACCCGGACGGCGAGCAGCGCTCCCTCACCCACGTCCACCACAGACGCACGAGCGACCCTTCCGGTTGCCTCGGCGGCGTCCTCGAGGGCTGACGCGCCTTCCCGGGCCACCGCAGCAGCCTCGGGCCCCGACCCGGGACAGCCGCCGCCACGGCAACCATCGCCCCATTCTCGCTCGCACGCCGCACGCACGAGCAGCGGGCCGGGGCCCGCCGCTCGTGCGTGGACGAAGCCCTACTCAGTGGCCGTGGTGTCCACCCTTCGACGCCGAGCCGTGACCGTCCGCGCCGTCAGACGACGTCTGGACCGTCCCCGAGGCGGTGGGTCCGAGGACCACGTCCTCTGTCGCGCCGGTGATCGTGTTGCCCACGGCGGTCACGTCAACCGACCCTGTCTTCGTCGCGGTCGGGTCGCCCACCCAGATCCCCGTCGTCCCCGCAGCTGTGGCGAGCGCGATCGAGTTGCGGACGATGACGACCCGGATCGTGCCCGGCGAGAAGCCCAGTGTGTGGCAGTACCGTGTGCACGCGACCGCGTAGACGCCCACGCTGCCGGGAATGCCCGAGCTCGTCTCGGTGACGGTGTTCTTCTGGACCGTGGCGTCGCTGTCGACGACCGCCACGCCCAGCTGGGAGTTGCGCAGCGTGTTCTTCTGGACCTGGACCTCGCCCTCGGCGCCGTAGAGGAGGATGCCCGACGCGAATGTCGCGCGCGGGTACTTCGGTGTGGCGGTGCCGGTCCAGTCCACTGTGGCCACGGTGTTGCCGGCAATGTGCGCCCGCGCGGCGAGCACCTGGATGCCGTTCTCGGCGGCGCCGCTCGTCGGCCCGACACCGGTCACCGTGTTCTGCATGATGG
>JAJYGM010000116.1:0-4269 GCA_021785095.1 Actinomycetes bacterium | reverse complement strand
CCGTCCACTGTGTCGTGCTCGATCGTCACCCGAGCGGTGCCGGTCGGTGAGGCGGCCGTCCCTGTCTCGTCGACGTAGATGCCCTGTCCCGCCTGGCACCCGTCGAGGGTGGCGGAGAGCTTCATTGTGGAGACCGTGACTGTCCGGACCGTCCCCGAGGCTCCGTGGAACAGGACGCCCACCGGGTCGACCCCGCAACCGGTCAGGACCGACGCCCAGCCGGCGCCGTCGACCTCGAGGTTCCGGACCGTCACCCCTACCACGCCGGGGCCGACGTCGATGACGGGCGCCATGCCCGGTGAGCTCGACGGTGTGTCCGCCGTGTGGACCAGGTTCGGCGCGCTTGTCGGCTCGATGAGCGAGGTCGTCCCTGTCCCGGTGAGCGTCAGCCCGTCGGTCGTGATCGTCACCTGCTCGTGGTAGGTGCCGGCGCAGACGTGCACCGTGTCGCCGGCCTGCGCGGCGTCGACGGCTGTCTGGATGTGGTCGTACCCGGCGGCTGTGCAGCCCTGGTCCGAGTTGGCGGACGAGCCCGTCGTGGACACGTACAGGGTCGCCCCCGACTGGTCGGAGCCCTGCCCCTGCTGCCCCTGCTGCCCCTGCTGGCCGTGCGGACCGTGGTCCGCTCCCGCGGGCGTCCCGAGCCAGACGAGGGGGAGCAGCGCCGCCACCCCTGCCCACAGCACCCGCCTCTTGTACGAGCGGGGTCGTTGCACCCTGGCGATCTCGCCGGACTGCGGCGCACCACCTCGTATTCTTCGTGCTCCAGCACGCAGCGTCATCTCGTCTTTCCCTTCTCTCCCGCCGGCCGCGGTCACGACCGGCTCCCCTCGAGCCCCGATGACTGCACATGACGAGGTCGAAGGCGGCGGACGCCGCGGCCCAACCCGAGTCGCGGACGCTGCTCCATCCCTATCCCGTCGTGCGCGATCCTAACCTCGCACCCGGGCTGCAGCGAGCCGTGATCCCAGCGCCCGGAGGGGCTCAGATGTGGTGGGCGACCCAGGTGATGCCCTGGTAGGCGCGGTAGCCGAGGTAGACGACCGAGGCCGCCAGCATGAACTTGAAGTACCAGGGGACGGGCTTCTTCACCTCTTCGAGGAGCTCGGCCCCGCACGTGGGGCACTCCCCGTCCTCGGTCAGGTCCTCGTCCTCGACGACCTGTTCGCACTCCTCACACCAGGGCACGGCGGCCTCCGTTGACAGCCCGCGCGTCGCCAGCATGCCAGTCGGCCACCGGCGGTGTCACTCCGGATCGCTCGTGGGACCGGCCAGGCCGGCCGGGCCCGCCCAGCCGGTGCCGGCGCCGACCAGCGGGCGCGAGGGTGGCGGGCCAGTGGGCGCAGCCGGTCACTTCCCGCCGATCCGGACGCGCAGCTTGATCGGCGTGGGACCCAGCTCGAAGTGGTCCCGGAGGCTCCGCTCGACGTAGCGGAGGTAGGTCTGCGGCAGGCGCCCGGTCGCGAACAGCGTGAACGTGGGAGGGTCCACCGCACCTTGCACGCCATAGCGGATGTGCGCTCCGGGCGCGGGGTGCGCCTGCTGGATGTCGCGCAACGCCCGGTTCAGCGCGCCCGTCGGCACGCGCCGGTGGTATGCCTCGACCGCGGCGTGGAGCGCGGGGAGGATCTTGTGCACCCCGCGCCCGCTCGCCGCGCTCACCCGGAGCACCGGCGCCATGCCCAGGAAGGCGAGCCGCTCCCCCACGCTCGCCAGCACGTCCTCGCGGTCGCCGGCGGCGACGAGGTCCCATTTGTTCAGCACGATCACCGCAGGGCAACCCGCCGCGCCGATCCGCTCCGCCAGCCGCTGGTCCTGGTGCGTCGCGCCGACGGTCGCGTCGATCACCAGAAGCGCGAGGTCGGACCGGTCGAGCGATTCGAGCGCGCGCAGCGTCGAATAGGCCTCCACCCCCCGGTCGGTGCGGGCGGGCCGCCGCATGCCTGCGGTGTCCACGAAGCACAAGGGGCCCTCGTCGGTCGTGATCACCGTGTCGATCGAGTCACGGGTCGTGCCGGGCAGGTCGTGGACGATGGACCGCTCCTCCCCGATCAGCCGGTTGAACAGCGTCGACTTGCCGGCGTTCGGCCTCCCGACCAGTGCGACGCGCGGCGTGCCGTCCTCTCTCGCCGGCTCCTGCCAGACCTCGACATCGGTCGCGCTGGCGGCCTCTTCTTCCCCTCTCGACCCCGGCACACCGCCCTCGGGGGCCGCCACCAGGTGCGCCACCCGGTGAACCACCTCGTCGAGCAGGTCGCCGGTCCCGCGCCCGTGGAGCGCGCTCACCGGCCACGGGTCACCCGCGCCGAGACGGAGGAGCTCCCAGGCCGCCGGCTCCCTGGAGGCGTCGTCGACCTTGTTGGCGACGAGCAGCATCGGCGTGCCCGCCCTTCGCACGGCTCGCACCGTCGCGGCGTCCTCCTCGGTCGCCCCCACCGTCACGTCGACCACGAGCAGCACGAGATCGGCGTCGGCGAACGCCCGCTCCGCCTGCGCGCTCACCTTCGCGTCGAGCGCTCCGCCTGCTGCGAGCCATCCGCCCGTGTCGACCAGCACGAAGGGCATTCCCGCCCACTCGGCGTCCAGCTCCTTGCGATCCCTGGTCACCCCGGGCTCCCGCTCGACCACCGCCACGCGCCGCCCCACGATGCGGTTCACCAGCAAGGACTTCCCGACGTTCGGGCGTCCTGCGACGACCACGACCGGACCGCGCCGCGATGGCGATGGGGGCGAGCGCCGCGACGCGCTCACAGCCGTCCGGCCAGCGCCTCGCGGAGCGACCGTCCGTCGGACGGCACCACCTCGACGGCGCGCGGCAGGTCCGCGAGGGTCTTCCCGTCGAGGAACCGGCCCTCCGAGAGGCACGCGTCCGCGAGCAGGTACCGGTGACCCTCCGGCGCGGTCTCGAGCACCTGGATGAGGTCGTGACCGGTGAGCAGCCCGGCGACGGCGATGTTGCCGCCGAAGAAGTCGTTCACGACCGGGAGGACCCGGACGCCGGCCAGGCCCGCCACGAGCGGGGCGAGCACCCGGGCGCCGTAGGCACCCGTGAGCACCGCCGTGGGACGCCGATCCAGGTCGCGGGCAGGGCCGGGCTGGGCCGCGTGGCGGGGCGCCCGGTACCCGGCAGCCGGTGCGCCCTCCACCCATGCGAAGAACCCGGCGCGCACCCCGCCCGGGGCGCCGCCGCTGCCGTCGGCGTCTTCTCCGGCGTCGCCGTCTTCTCCGGCGTCACCGCCGTCGCCGCCGCGGAACGCGCGCTCGAAGGCCCGGGCCATCCCGATCCCGTTCTCGTGCTGGGGGAAGCCGTCGTAGGACTCGGCCGGAGGGAAGTCGAGCCCGGCCAGCAGGTAGTACTCGTCGGCGGCGTAGGCGAGGCGCCGGCCCAGCACGCCGAGGTAGGTGTCCTGCCACTCGGCCACCGTGTCGCACACAGCGCGGGCCTCGGCGACGGTGTGCTCGCGCATCTCGGGCTCGTGCGAGTAGCGCGAGAGCCCCAGAGGCACGACGCCCAGCGTCGCGAGCTTCGGGTAGCGGTCGAGCACGGTGACCAGGGTGTCCTCGAGGACCGCCCCGTCGTTCACCCCGGGGCACACGACCACCTGCCCGTGCACCTCGATCCCGCCGTCGAGGAGGACGCGCAGCCACCGCAGGCTCGTCGCGCCCTTCGGGTTCCGCAGCATCTGCGCCCGGACCTCCGGGTCGGTGGCGTGGACGGACACGAAGAGCGGGCCCAGCCGCTCCTCCAGCACCCGCTCGGCGTCGAGCTCGGTGAAGCGGGTCAGCGTCGTGAAGTTCCCGTAGAGAAAGGACAAGCGGTAGTCGTCGTCCTTCAGGTAGAGGCTCCGGCGCATGCCCTTGGGGAGCTGGTGGATGAAGCAGAAGGCGCAGTGGTTGTCGCACGTCCGGACCCGGTCGAACACCGCCGACTCGACCGCGATCCCGAGCGGCTCGCCGGCGGCCTTGGCGACCCGGAGCTCGAGCTCGCGGTCTGGCCGTCCGCCTGGCCCCGGCCGCCGGACGCGCAGGTCCAGCACCTCGTCGTCGACGAGAGCGTGGTACTCGATGACGTCGCGCGGACGCCTTCCGTTGAGCGAGAGGAGCTCGTCGCCGACGTCGAGGCCGGCGCGCTCGGCCGGCGACGACTCGGCGACTGCCGTCACCTTGGGCGCCGACATGGCCCACAAGGCTACCGGCCCCCGGGGCGCGCCCGGCGCGGTGACCGGGTGGCTGGCGTGGATACGCCGGAGCGCAACCGGAGTACGTTGT
>JAJYGM010000503.1 GCA_021785095.1 Actinomycetes bacterium | reverse complement strand
GGTCGGTGCTGGTGATCAGGCCGACGGCGAAGACCACGAAGAGGATCGTGGGCTCGACGAGGGCGCCGAACGTCATCGCCCTGCTGCTGCCGAGCTGCGCGTACGGCGCGCCGGACTCCGCGGCTGCGAGCGCGACGCAGAAGCCGGCGAGCGCGAGCACGAAGCCGCCGCCCAGGATGTCGCCCATGTAGCCGAGCGGGAGGCCGTAGGTCGTGAGGACCGGGATGAGCAGCGGCACGATGAGGTAGCAGCCGAAGGCGACGACCGGCGCAGCGAGGAACACCCAGCTCGACTGGTCGGTGACCAGCGTCTCCTTGCCGAAGAGCTTCACGATGTCGTAGTACGGCTGGAGGATCCTCGGGCCGCGGCGTCCCTGCAGGCGTGCCTCGACGTGGGCGATGACGCCGCTCACGAGCGGCGCGCCGAGCACGATCGTGAGCACCTGCAGGGCCTGAACAGCCTCGGGCTCGACGACGGCGAGTCCTGCGGTCACCATTCCTCCACGCTCTTTTTGATCGCGTAGAGGCCATCAGCCGAGCCGGTCACCCGGCTGGCAGTTCGGGCCGGAGGCCCGCCAGGGACTCATCTGGCGCCAGGACTCTACCGCACCTCCCGGCTGCGCTGCCTCAGCCGCGACCTCCACGGTCGCCCAGCGCCCTGCGCTTCAAGTCGTCTCGGAACTCCTTCCACTCCTGGCGCTGGCGCTCTTTCAGCGTGCGCGCCGCGGAGCTCACCTGGCGCCGGAAGTCGTCCACGTCGTGATGGAGCCGCTCCCAGGCAGCCTGGCGACTGACGCCCACCGAGCTGCCGATCGCCTCCCAGGTCGCACCCGCCGACAGCGCCTCGGCGGCCAGCTTCGCCTCCCAGCTCGGCAGCAGCGCGCCGAGCGCTCTCGTCGCGCCGAGCGCGACGAGAGGATCGGGATCGGTCGTCGCCGTCACCCAGGTCTGGCCGAGGAGCGACGGCACCGCTCGCGGGCTCTCGTCGGGGCTGCTCACGCGTCAAGTGTTGCTTGACATGAGGCGATTGTCAAGATATTCTTGACGCTGCCGGAAGGTTCGGCACGCAGCCCCGGCACGCGGCCCCGGCGTGCGGCCATTGTCCGTATCCGGTCTCGAGCGCGGCGGGCCTGTACTTTCACGTTCGCGCCGTCGGCCGCGCCGGCAAAGGAGGATCGATCGTGGTCTCTGGACCGCAGACGAGCGCAACGATGACGGCCTGGGACGGCCCTGCGATCTACGTGGAGGACGTCCACAAGTCCTTCGGCGACGTCCACGCGCTGCGCGGCGTCGATCTCGCCGTCGAGCGCGGCACGGTGCTCGGGGTCCTCGGGCCCAACGGCGCCGGGAAGACGACGGCGGTGAAGATCCTGACCACGCTGCTCCGCCCGGATCGCGGGCGCGCCCTCGTCGAAGGACGGGACGTCGCGCGCTCCCCTGCTGCGGTGCGCGAGATCATCGGGCTCGCGGGCCAGTCGACCGCGATCCAAGAGGAGCTCACCGGTCGGGAGAACCTCGACATCATGGGCCGTCTCTACCACCTCGACCGCGCGAGCCGCCGGCGCCGCGCGGGCGAGCTGCTCGAGCGCTTCGACCTCGTCGGGGCCGCCGACCGGCCGACGAAGGGATACTCCGGCGGCATGCAGCGCAGGCTCGACCTCGCGCTGAGCCTGGTCTCGCACCCCCAGGTGGTCTTCCTCGACGAGCCGACCACCGGGCTCGACCCCCGCAGCCGGCTCGCCATGTGGGATGTCATCCGCGAGATGGTCGCGAGCGGCACCACCCTGCTGCTCACCACCCAGTACCTCGAGGAGGCAGACGCGCTGGCGAACGAGATCGTCGTCGTGGACCGGGGCACGGTGATCGCGGCAGGCACGTCCCAAGAGCTGAAGAACCGGATCGGCGGGGACGTCCTCCAATTCTCCGTCGTCCAGCGCGACCGCCGTGCGGAGGCGCTCGAGGCGGTGAGCGGGCTGAGCGGCGCAGTGCCGTTCTACGACGAGGAGACGGCGCGCATCAGCCTGCGGGTGGGTGCAGACGGGTCCAAGGCGCTGGTCGAGACCGTCCGTCGGCTCGACGCCCTGGGCATCCACCCAGAGGACCTCGGCATCCGGCGACCGTCGCTCGACGACGTCTTCCTGTCGCTCACCGGTCACGGTGCCGAGCAGGACGGCGACTCGCCCGAACAACGCGGTCGATATGGTCGCGCACGCGATCGGAGAAGACGATGACCCCCACGAAGAACCTCGCCCCGCTCGTCGCGCTCCAAGTGCCGAGCGCTCCCATGGCGCACCGCCTGCGGCTGGCCGCGGCCGACACGGCGACGCTGAACCGCAGGGAATTCCTCATCTGGATGCGCAACCCTGTGTTCATCTTCTTCACGGTGATCCAGCCCGTGATGTTCGTCCTCTTGTTCCGCTACGTCTTCGGCGGATCGATCCTCGTCACAGTGCCGGGCGGGTACGTCGACTACCTGATGCCCGGGATCATCGCCCAGTCCGCAGCGTTCGCCTCCTTCGCCACCGCCATCTCCCTCGCCCGGCAGCTGCAGAAAGGTGTCATCGACCGCCTCCGCGTGATGCCCACGGCGCGCTCCGCGGTGCTCCTCGGACGCCTGACTGCGGACACCGTGCGTCTGGTCGTGACGCTCCTGGTCATCCTCGGCGTCGGCTACGCGGTCGGTTTCAGGTTCCACAACGGCGCGGTCCCCGCCCTGGTCATGATGCTGCTCGGGGTGGCCCTCGGGGTCACGATCTGCACCGTCAGTGCCTACGTGGGGCTCGCCGTCAAGGACGAAGAGGCCGTGAGCTCCTTCGGTCTCGTCTGGCTCTTCCCGCTCACGTTCGTGAGCTCCGCCTTCGTCCCCGTGCAGAGCATGCCTGGCTGGCTGCAGGCGTTCGCGAAGAACCAGCCGGTGACGATCGTGATCAGCGAGATGCGCTCGCTCGCGCTGGGCGGCCCGCTCGCCCTGCACGCGTGGCAGAGCGCCGCGTGGCTGATCGGCATCGTGGCGGTCTTCGTCCCCCTCGCAGTCCGCGCGTACCGGCGCGCGAGCTGACCCCTGGATCCTGCGCCGAGGGTGGCTACCGCGCGTCTCCGCGCGCGTCGAACGTCGGCACGAGCGCGCGCGCCGCGCGCGCCTCGTCGAGGCGACGGACCGGCGTCGTACGTGGCGCAGCACGAGCGGCGTCGGCTCCGGCCTCCTCCGCCTCGGCGGCGATCCGCTCGAAGGCCTCTGCGAGCGCGACGAGGGTCTGCGGGCTCTCCGTCTCGGTCGGCTCCACCATGAGCGCCTCCTCGACCACAAGGGGGAAGTAGACGGTCGGCGAGTGGAACCCCTCTTCGAGCAGCCGCTTGGCGACGTCGAGCGCCCGCAGGCCGTACTGGCGCTTCAGGGTCGACGCGGAGAGCACGACCTCGTGCATGCACGGCCGGTCGAACGGCACGTCGTAGGTGGGCGACAGCCGCACCCGGAGCCAGTTCGCGTTCAGCACGGCGCGCTCGGCGACACGGCGCAGACCGTCACCCCCGTGCACGAGGATGTAGCTGAGCGCGCGCGCGAGCACCAACGCATTGCCGTGCCAGGAGTGGACCCGTCCGATCGAGCGCGTCGGCGTCGTCCAGCCGTAGCGGCCGGCGCCCGGGCCGAGGCGCACGGGGCGCGGGCCGGGGAGGAAGTCCACTAACTTCTCGCCGACGGCGACCGGCCCGGCGCCGGGCCCGCCTCCGCCGTGGGGCGTGGCGAAGGTCTTGTGCAAGTTCATGTGGACGACGTCGAACCCCATGTCGCCCGGCCGCACGACGCCGAGGATCGCGTTCAGGTTGGCGCCGTCGTAGTAGAGAAGCCCACCCACGTCGTGCACGGCTGCGGCGATGAGCTCGATGTCCTCTTCGAACAGCCCGAGGGTGTTCGGGTTCGTGAGCATCATGCCGGCGACATCCCGATCGAGCACCTTGCGCAGCGCGACCGCGTCGACGCAACCCCGGCCGTCCGAGGGCACCGTCGTGACCTCGTAGCCTGCCGAGGTGACGGACGCCGGGTTCGTGCCGTGGGCGCTGTCCGGGATGACCACCCGGCGTCGCTGCTCGCCCCGCGCGTCGTGGTACGCGCGCATGAGCAGCAGCCCGGTCAGCTCCCCGGCGGCGCCGGCCGCAGGCTGGAAGGTCACCGCCGACATGCCGGTCACCTCGCACAGCGCCTCTTCGAGCTCGACCAGCAGCGCGAGCCAGCCGTGGACCATGCTCGCCGGTGCCGCCGGGTGCACGTCGACCAGGCCCGCCAGCGAGGCCACGGCGTCACAGACCTTCGGGTTGTACTTCATCGTGCACGACCCGAGCGGGTAGGCACCCAGGTCGACCGAGTACTGGCGATGCGAGAGCCGCGTGAAGTGGCCGACGAGGTCGCGCTCGGAGACTTCTGCGAGCGCCACCGGCACCTCGCGGCGATGCGCCTCCGGCACGAGCTCCTCGGGGCTCCACGGGGGAACCCCGGTCGTGCGGAGTTGCCAGCTGTGGCGGCCGGCCTCGGAGAGCTCGAAGATCGTGGGTTCCTCGCCACGGCCCATGAGCGGCGCGCTGAGCGCCCGACCGCCCGGAGCGTGCACCTTCCCGGTCACCGGCGGACCGCCTTGTCCAGCGCGAGGACGTAGCCGTCGATCTCGGCTGCGGTCCGGCGCTCGGTGACCGCGACGAGAAGCCCGTGCGCCGCGGCGTCGGCGTCGAGCGAGCCGTCGCCGTCGTCGCCGACGAGGTCTGCGAGCGCGACCCCGGCGAGGAAGCCCTCGGCCGCCATGCGCTCGACCACCGTGCGGGCGGGGACGGCGGTGCGCAGGGCGAGCTCCCGTACGACCGGCGTACTGCCGGTGAGCGGCGAGATGCCACCGATCGCGGAGGCGGCCTCCCGCAGGTACCGCGTCCCGCGAGCACAGCGCGTGGCGACCTCTGCGAGGCCGGCCGTTCCCAGCCAGCCGAGCTGGATGGCGGCGGTCACCGCCATGAGCGTCTGGTTCGTGCAGACGTTGGACGTCGCCTTCTCGCGGCGGATGTCCTGCTCGCGCGTCCGCAGGGTGGTCACGTAGGCGCGCCGCCCGTCGGCGTCCACGGTCTCGCCGACCAGCCGTCCCGGCAGCCGCCGGACCTGCGCCGCCGTACAGCAGAACAGGCCGAGGTACGGGCCGCCGAAGGAGAGCGGGGTGCCGAAGGCCTGGCCCTCGCCGACCACCACGTCGGCGCCCCACTCCCCCGCCGAGCGCAGGATCCCCGCCGCCACCGGATCGGCGGCGACGACCATCACCGCGTCGTGGGCGTCGGCGAGCCGGCGGACCACCGCGAGGTCTTCGAGGCAGCCGAGGTAGTTCGGGTACGCGACGACCACGACACCGGGGGGCTCTGCTGCGCCGCCAGTCGCAGAGGAAGCGTCGTCCGGCCAGGCCGTGACGCCGCCTGTCAGGGGGATCTCCACGATCCGATGGCCCGAGCCGTGCGAGAACGTGCGGACGCAGGAGCGCCAGTGGGGATGCACCCCGGCGGAGACCCACACGGCCTGCCGGCCGGTCGCGGCGGTGCCGAGGTTCACGGCCTCCACGAGCGCGCTCGCGCCGTCGTAGAGCGACGCGTTCGCGATCGGCAGTCCCGCGAGCCTGGCCACCATCGTCTGGTACTCGAAGATCGCCTGCAGCACGCCCTGGGCGACCTCCGGCTGGTAGGGGGTGTACGCGGTGACGAACTCGGAGCGTCCGGCCAGGGCGCGCACCACCGGGGGCACCTCGTGGTCGTAGGCGCCCGCACCGGCGAAGCACACGAGACCGGCGGCGCTGCTCTGCCGGGACACGGCGTCGAGGTGCGCGAGCACGTCGGGCTCGGGCTGGCCGTCGGCGAGGCCCAGCCCGCCTGCGAGCTGCAGCCCGCTCGGCACCGCGGCGAAGAGCTCGCCGACGTCCGAGAGGCCGAGGAACGCGAGCATCGCCTCGACCTCGCCGTCGGTGTGGGGGAGGTAGTCCGCCATCAGCCCGCCGTTGCCTTCGGGGGCCACGCACGCGTCCCGGCGACCGTGGCCGCCAGCGCGCGTCCGCGGACGACGGCCTCCACGCGGGCGCCGTCGCGGATGCCCGCCGCAGTGTCCACGAACGCGAGGGCGATCCCACGCTCGAGCATCGGCGAGAAGTTGCCGCTCGTGACGCGGCCGACGACCCTTCCGTCCGACAGGACCTCCGCGCCTTCGCGAGGGGGCTGCCGTCCGTCCGCGAGGAGGCCCCGCAGCGTCCGTCGCGCGCCGGCGGCTCGCTCGCGCTCGAGCGCCTCCCGGCCTCTGAATTCGCCCTTGCCCCAGCCCACCACCCAGCCGAGCCCGGCCTGCAACGGGGTGACGTGCGGCCCGAGCTCGTGGCCGTGGAGCGGCAG
>JAJYGM010000320.1 GCA_021785095.1 Actinomycetes bacterium | reverse complement strand
GTCGAGCCCGATCTCTGCTGCGAACAGGTCCATCGCCCGCTCGACGGCCGCGGTCGCTTCCGGTCTGCCCGCGCCGCGGTAGGGCACGAGCTGCGTGGTGTTGGTGACGACCGAGGTGAAGTTGCACTCGACCTTGGTGATGTCGTAGGTGCCGGTGAGCATCATGCGCGTGAACATCGGCAGGAACGCGCCGATGGCGGGGTACGCCCCCGCGTCCTGGAGGATCTCCAGCCGGTACGCCTGGACGCGCCCGGCGCGCGACCCGCCGATCGTCACCTGCTGGACTTGAGCTCGCCCGTGGCCGAGGCTCACCATGCTCTCCGAGCGCGTCTCCACCCAGCGCACCGGACGGCGCAGCCGCCAGGCGAGCGCCGCGACGAGCAGCTCCTCGGGGTACGTGGGAGCCTTCGAGCCGAAGCCGCCGCCGACGTCGGGCGACACGACGTGCACGGCGCCGGTCTCGAGGCCGAGCTCGCGGGCGAGCGCGTCTCGCAACCCGAACGGAGCCTGGCTCGAGGCGAAGACGGTGAGCCGCCCGTCCTCTTCGACCCAAGCGGCCGCCGCGCGCACCTCGAGCGGGCAGGGAGCCAGCCGCTGGTTGACGATGCGCTGGCTCACGACGACCTCGCAATCGTCGAAGAGCGACTCGTCGTGCCCGAACGACGCTTCGAAGGCGACGTTCGTCCCCGCCTGCTCGAAGAGCAACGTCGTGCCCGCGAGCGACTCCTCGGGGTCGACCACGGCTGGCAGCGGGTCGTAGTCGACCTCGATCAGCTCGAGGGCGTCGACCGCCGCGGGGCGCGACTCGGCCACGACTGCCGCGACGAGGTCACCGACGAACCGGACCTTTCCCTCGCAGAGGAGAGGGCGCGTCATCTGCGGGTTGAGCATGGGGAGCTCGGGAGGGAGCGGCGGGAGGCCGAGGTCGGCGCCCGTCAGCACATCCACCACTCCGGACGCGGAACGGGCCGCGGAGACGTCGAGCCGGGTGACGCGGGCGTGCGCGATGGGGGAGTGGAGGAAGCCGACCCACAGCGCGGACGGCAGGTGGAGGTCGTCGACGTACGAGCCGCCGACGGTGAGGAACTTCGCGTCCTCCTTGCGCAGGACGCGATTGCCAAGAAAGCTCACGGCTCGAGTCTCCTGTGGTCGAAGTTCGGACCGAGCATAGCCATCCGCCTCCGCCGGGTCTCCCGCTGCGCTGCACCCGACCTCGACGTCTGCCCCTCGTCCCGACACTGGCGCGGGCGCGGCGGCAGTCGTGCGCCACCCCTTCGGGTTTCGACCCGCGCGCTACCCTTGTGCGATGGCCTTCCCTTCCGACCTGGGCATCGCACGCGCCGCCTCCTTGAAGCCGTTGAACGAGATCGCAGCGTCGATGGGGATCGGTGAGCACCTCTTGGAGCCCTATGGATCTGCGGTCGCCAAGATCAAGCTCGAGGCGGTCGAAGAGCTCTCGGAGCGCCCGAAGGCGAAGTACGTGGTGGTGTCGGCGATCACCCCGACGCCGCTCGGCGAGGGGAAGACGACCACGACTGTGGGGCTGGGCCAGGCGATGCGCCACATCGGGAGGCAGGCGACGGTCGCCATTCGCCAGCCGTCGATGGGCCCGACCTTCGGGATCAAAGGAGGGGCGGCCGGCGGGGGGTACAGCCAGGTCGTGCCGATGGAGATCTTGAACCTCCACCTGACCGGCGACTTCCACGCCGTCACCGAGGCGCACAACCTCCTGTCCGCGATCATCGACAACCACCTCTTCCAGGGCAACGCCCTCGGGCTCTCCCTGGACGACATCACCTGGCGGCGCGTCCTGGACGTGAACGACCGTTCCCTTCGCAACATCGTGATCGGCCTCGGCCCGCATGAGGACGGCGTCACGCGCCAGACCGGGTTCGACATCACCGCGGCGTCCGAGGTGATGGCGATCTTCGCCCTCGCCACCTCGCTCTCCGACCTCCGGTCTCGCCTCGGGCGCATCGTCGTCGGCTACACGGACGATGGCGCGCCGGTCACCGCGGAGGAGCTGAAGGCGGCGGGCGCGATGGCGGTCCTGATGCGCGACGCCCTCAAGCCGAACCTCCTCCAGACCTTGGAGAACACCCCTGTCCTGGTCCACGCCGGTCCGTTCGGCAACATCGCCCACGGCAACAGCTCGATCCTGGCCGACCAGATCGGCATCAGGAGCGGGGACTTCCTCATCACCGAGGCCGGCTTCGGCGCCGACATGGGGGCTGAGCGCTTCTTCAACATCAAGTGCCGGTACTCGGGGCTCACCCCCGACGCCGCCGTCGTCGTGGCGACCGTCCGGGCGTTGAAGACTCACACGGGCAACCACCGCGTCGTCGCAGGAAGGCCCCTCCCCGAGGCCCTCCTCGCGGAGAACCCCGACGAAGTGCACGCGGGCGGTTCCAACCTGCGGAAGCAGATCGAGAACATCAAGATGCACGGGGTCACCCCGGTCGTCGCCATCAACGCCTTCCCGACCGACCACCCCTCCGAGTGGGACGCCGTCGCAGAGATCGCGGCGTCGAGCGGGGCGAGGAGCGCCGTCTGCCACCACTTCGCCAAGGGCGGCGCCGGTGCCACCGAGCTGGCCGAGGCGGTCGTCGAGGCGGCAGACGAACCCTCCCAGTTCCGCATGCTCTACCCCGACGACATGCCGCTCAGGGACAAGATCCGCACGGTGGCGACCAAGGTGTACGGCGCCGCGGACGTGTCGTACGCCCCGGCGGCGGCCCGTGCCCTCGACCGCTACGAGGCCGCCGGGTTCGGGAACCTGCCGGTGTGCATCGCGAAGACCCACCTGTCGATCTCGTCCGACCCCGCGTTGAAGGGCGCCCCGACGGGGTGGACCCTGCCGGTCCGGGAAGTGCGCGCCTCGGTCGGGGCGGGCTTCGTGTACCCGATCTGCGGGGACATGCGCACCATGCCGGGGCTCGGGAGCAACCCCGCTGCCTTCTCCATCGATCTCGACGCCGACGGCCAGATCGTCGGGCTGTCCTAGCTCGGCGGCGTGTCCGAGCCCGCCGTCGCGCCGTCGTCGCGGGGCGCGGAAGGCTGAGGAAGGCTGAGGTCATGGAAGCGACGATCATCGACGGAACAGCCGTGTCGAGGGACCTTCGTGCCCGGCTTCTCGGCGAGCTCGCCGCCGTCCGCTCGTCGAAGGTCGACCCCGGGCTGGCGAGCGTGCTGGTGGGCGAGGATTACGCCGCCCACGCCTACGAGCGCCGGCTTCGCCGGCTGGCGGAGAACGTGGGGTGCCGGTTCCAGCCCGAGCGCCTGCCGCACGACGCGGAGCTCGCCGAAGCGCTTGCGACCATCGGCAAGCTGAACGCGGACCCGAGGATCAGTGGGATCCTCGTGCTCCGCCCCCTTCCCGCCCAGCTCTCCGAGGTGGAGCTGTACCCGACGCTCGACCCGCTGAAGGACGTCGAGGCGGTCCATCCCGCCAATGCCGGGCTGATGGCGCGCGGCACCCCCCGGTTCGTCCCTTCCACGCCGGCCAGCTGCTTCTGGCTGCTCGACGACTACTTCCGCCAGACGGGTCGTGACCCCAGCACGGCCTTGAGGGGCAAGACGGTCGTGATCGTCGGAAGGAGCCACAACGTCGGCAAGCCCGCCGTCTGGCTCGCCTTGGACCGGGGAGCCATCGTCGTGAGCTGCGACGAGCACGCCTCAGAGGCGGGGAGGCTGGCCGAGTTCACCCGCCAGGCGGACGTGCTGATCGTTGCCGCCGGCTCGCCGGGGCTCGTCACCGGCGACATGGTGAAGGAGGGCGTGATCGCGATCGACGTCGGGATCAACCCCGTCGAGGGAGAGGACGGCCGGGTCCACCTCGTCGGGGACCTCGATTTCGACAGCGTGGCGCTGCGCGCCGAGGCGCTCACCCCGGTACCCGGCGGCGTCGGGCCAGTCACCGACGTATGGCTGGTGCGCAACGCCGTGCTCGCCGGGGTCATGCAGCACACGACGCTGTCGATCGGACCCTGGCCGCTGTTCTGACGCCGCGCTCTTGACGCCGCGCTCTTGACGCCGCGCTCTCGACGCCGCGCTGGGTGCCGGCTTCCACCGCTCGTGCAAGGGATCCCTCGGGCGGGACCCGCAGGTGGCTGGCATCGCGGCCGGTCTCGCCCCCGCTCAGACGGTCGGCCTCAAAGGTAGAGGGTGGGGTTGATCGGGATGCCGTGCTCCTCGCAGTAGCGCTCGTAGTGGTCGATGAACCAGAACACGTCCACGGTCTCCACCACCCGGTCCTCGTCGTCGAGGAACTCGAGGGGGCCGTTCAGCCAGAAGAAGGTCTTCATGCCCTTCTCCGAGTAGAGGGTGTGCGTCCGCCCCGGGCTCTCTCTGACGAAGCACCCCGGCGTCGCCACCCAGTCGTACTCGAGGTAGCGCCAGCTGCCCTCGATCGTGAACCCCGACACCGGTCCACGGTGACGGTGCCTGCCGAGCTTCCCGCCGGCCGCGCACCACAGCACGTTGGCGGCCGAGCTGGAGCGGACGTCGAACGTGAGGTGCCGGATCCAGACGTTCTCGACGAAGGGGACCCACGGGGAGACCTCGTCGGTCGCACCGACGAACCCCTCGACCATGGCGTACTTGTCTCGCATCCTGTCGACGCGAGCCTCGACAGCCATCGCGTGCGACTCGACCTCGTTCACCGTCATGTGGCGCTCCTCCTCGATGTGCGGCTTCGCGTGGGGCCTGACGTGGCGCATTCCTGACGCCGGCAGCGCAAAGTCGGCGGACGTGCAGCCCCCGCCTCTGCCCCGGGCGGCGCGCCCCCTGGTCGCCCCCGGCGCAGATTCTCGCCAGTGTCGGCCCGAAGTTCAAGGGGATGTCGAGGTGACGCCTCTCCGACGCGTCAACCGAGCACCCGGCGGACGGCGTCGAGGATCTCGGCGGCGCCGGGCACGTAGGCGTCCTCGAGCGGCGGGCTGAGCGGCACCGGGGTGAACGGCGCGCCGACGCGGACGATCGGGGCGTCGAGATCGTAGAAGCACGCCTCCTGGACCTCCGCAGCGATCTCCGCCCCGAAGCCGCCGTGCTGCACGGCCTCATGGGCGACGACCAGCCGTCCCGTACGGGCGACCGAGGCGGCGATCGTCGGGAGGTCGAGGGGGACCAGCGTGCGCGGGTCGATCACCTCGGCTTCGACGCCGTGTTCGGAGAGGTGGGCGGCGGCCTCGATCGCCTCGTTCACCATCTTCGAGGTGGCGACGATGGTCACGTCGTCTCCTCGCCGTACCACCCGCGCCCGCCCGAGCGGCTCGGGGGAGACGCCTTCGTCGGGCAGCGTCTCGTGCCGGAAGTACAGGGTCTTGGACTCGACGACGACGACGGGGTTCGGGTCGGCGATGGCGCTCGGCAGGAGCGCGGCCACCTCTCGGGCGCTCGAGGGGACGACGACCTTCAGCCCTGGCACGTGGGTCAGCCAGCTCTCGAGGCTCTGGGAGTGCTGCGCGGCGCCGCGCTGGCCCGCCCCTCCCTGGGTACGCAGGACCATCGGCACGTCGAGCTGCCCTCCCGACATGAAGTGGGCTTTCGCGGCGCCGTTCACGAGCTGGTCGAGGGCAAGCCCGATGAAGTCGATGAACATGATCTCCACGACCGGGCGCAGGCCGGACTGCGCCGCGCCGATGGCGACCCCGCAGATCGCCGCTTCGCTGATGGGGGTGTTCACGACGCGGGCAGTTCCGAACTCCTCGGCGAGCCCCTTCGTCGTGAGGTAGGGGCCGCCGAGCGCCACGTCCTCGCCCAGGACCACGACGCGCTCGTCCGCGCGCATCGCCGCCGCGAGGGTGGCGGCGATGGTGGCGGCGTAGGTCGTCTCGGCCATCAGCGCGCGTAGGTGAGCTCGGCGGGAAGGCCCAGGTCGGGGAACGGGCTCGAGGCCGCGAAGGCGACCGCCGCCTCCACCTCGTCTCGCGCCGCCGCCTCGGCGGCGCGCGAACGCTCCGCGTCGAACCAGCCGGCTGCGGCAGCCTGCCGGACGAGGCGCTCGATGGGGTCCCTGGCTCGCCACGCTTCGTCCTCCACGGCGGCTCGGTAGCCGCCGGGGTCGCCGACGTAGTGTCCCGAGAGCCGGTGGGTGAGGCACTCGAGGAGGAAGGGGCCGCCGCCCGCGCGGGCCAGGGCGAGCGCGTGGGCGAAGGCGGCGTGCACCTGGGCGACGTCGTTGCCGTCGACGGTCGCCGCGGGGACACGGAACGGCGCCGCGAGGTCGCTCACCCGCTCCACCCGGGTGTGGGCCGAGCGGGGGGTGAACTCGGCGAAGCCGTTGTTCTCGCAGACGAGCACCACCGGGACCTGCCACAGGCTGGCCAGGTTCAGGGTCTCGGCGAAGATCCCGGTCTGGGCGGCGCCGTCGCCGAAGAAGACGACGGCCGGCCGATCTTGCCCGAGGAGGCGGCCCGCCA
>JAJYGM010000084.1 GCA_021785095.1 Actinomycetes bacterium | reverse complement strand
CGAGGCCGGCACGCACACCGGGTTGGTGGCACGCGGCAGGGAGCTCGCCCACGTCGAGCAGCTGCTGTGGCGCACCCGCAGGGGGAAGGGCGGCACCGTGGCGCTGCGCGGCGAGTGCGGCGTCGGCAAGAGCTCGCTGATCGAGGCGGCCGTCGAGCGCGCGACCGAGTTCCGCACGGTCCAGGTGCGCGGGCGGGCTGAGGGGGCGTCCGCCCTGCAGCGGGCGGACTGGCCGGACCCGCTGGGCGAGCTCGCTCGCGCGTCGGACGATCAGGGGGCCGTCCGGCCGTCGATGCCGCAGTTCGCGTCGGTCGCGACCCTGCCGATCTCTGCGGTCGTGCCGACCCCTGCGCTCGTGGACTCGGCCGTCATGGCGCTGCAGCGCCTGGTGGCGGGGGGTGGACCGTGTCTCGTGACGGTCGACGACTGCCACCTGCTTCCTCCCGGCCTGGTGGCGGCCATGGCGATCGCAGTCGAGGTGCGGCTGGCGGACAAGCCCATCAGCCTCGTCCTGGCATGGAGGGACACGCCGCACCTCCAGTCGTTCGAGCTCGACCGGCCGGACGTCCCGGTCCACCGTCTCGGGGGCCTCACGGTCTCGCAGGCGCGCGAGCTGCTCAGCACGCGTGCCGAGCAGATGCCCGACGAGGCCGTGCTGAGCAGGCTCGTCGGCCGAACGGGCGGCAACCCGCTCGCGCTGATCGACGTGGTCGGGCAGCTGACCCCGGCCCAGCTTGCCGGCTGGCACCCGCTGCCCGATCCGCTGCCGGTCGGCGGGAACCTGACGGAGGCGTTCGACGTCGTCCGTTACCTGCCAGCCCCCACGCGCCGTGCGCTGGTGGTCGTCGCGGCCGGCGGCGCGTCGCGCGAGCACGTGGTGGCTGCGATGAAGCGCCTGACAGTGGAAGCCGCGGACCTCGCTCCTGCGCTGGAGGCCCAGGTGTGCTACGAGCGCGGCCCCAGGGTGGACTTCCGTCATCCGCTGGTGCGCAGCGTCGCCTTCTACCGCACGCCGGCAGAGGTGCGTCGGGCAGCGCGCAAGGCACTGAGCGACGTCTTGGCAGAGGCGCACGTGATCGAGGCGAGCGCATTCCACGCGTCGGCGGACCTGGTCGCGCCGGACGAGCTCGCTTCCCGCCGCCTGGCCGACGCGGCGCGGGTGGCGCTCGAGCGGGGTGATCCGGGCGCTGCGGCCCGCCACGAGGAGATGGCGGCCATGTGCACGGCCGACCCCGACGGCATCGGCCAGCACCTGGCGGACGCGTGCGGTCACTGGATCGCAGCGGGGGAGCGCCGCCGCGCCGAGCAGTGCGTGGAGCCGGCGCTCGAGCTCGAGCTCAGCCCGCCGGCGGCGGCCGAGCTCGCCTACCAGCGCGCCAGGCTCGGCGCCGGCCGGGTCCAGGGGACAGCCGGCCAGCGGATGGTGGAGGCGGCGGGAGCCTGCCTGCGGACGCGTCCCCACCGCGCGCTCGCCATGCTCGTCGACGCGGCCGCGTGGTGGATCCTCACAAACCGTCCCGATGCCGCCGAGGCGGCGGCCGAGCGGGCCGTCGCCGTCGCGAGTGCGGTGAGCAGCCATTCCGAGGTCCTCGCCCGCACGGTCCGGGCCGCGGCGAGCCTGGCCCGGGGCGAGGTCATCGACGGCGTGGCCGAACGGAGCCGCGTCTCGCTCCTCATCGGTGCGACCGAGCGGTTCCCGTCCACTCCGGAGGTGGCGCTCGTCATCGGCGTGAGCCTGGCCCGGCAGGGACTTCGTCACCAGGCGCACCGCTGGGCGCAGTGGGTCGGCCGGTGCGCCGAGCGCAGCGGCGACGTCGGCCTGTCGGCGGTGTGCCCGCTCGTCGAAGGCTCGGTGCTCCTGGCCCAGGGCCGCATCGCCGAGGCGACCGGCACAGTGGTGCGCGGTGCGTCGGCAGCGGCGCGCGCTGGCAGCATCGCCGCAGCCGCGTGGGGCTCGCAGCTCGCCGTCTTGGTCCACGCGGTGGCCGGCGACTACGAGCTGGGCTTCTCCGAGGCGTCAAAGCTCTTCGCCATGACCGACCGCTCCGGCGGCCTGGCAAGAGTGAGGGCGTTGCCGGGGCTCGCGCTGTTGGAGCTGCAACGCGGCCGTACCGGCCCGGCGGCGGCATGGGCGAGGGCGGTCGAGCACGACCTGCTCGCGTCCGCAGGGGGTCCGAACGGCGGGCCGGGGACCGACGTGGCGACGAAGGATGTCCACGCGATGGGCGCGCTCGCGGCCGAGCTCGCGGCCGGGGTCGGCGCCCTCCTGTTCCTCGCACGCGACCAGGGCCAGCTGCGTCAGTGGGCGAAGGTCTGCGCCGACGCCGCGCACGCGCAGAGCTCGATCGCCGGCGCGCCGGCCGGCTCGACATGGCTGGCCGGGCTGATGGAGCCGGACGGGCTGCGTGCCGCCGAGCTGCTCGCGGCGGCGGCCCGGACGTACCGTGAGCTCCCGCTCCACCGGGCCCTCGTCGACCTCTGCCGCGCCGTCCGGCTGGGCGAGGCCGGGCTTGCGTCCGAAGCGGCCGTCCTCCTCGGGGATCTGGACCGGCAGCTGGCCGACGCGGGTGCGACCGGGCTGGTCGCGCTGGCGGCGCGCGAGCGGCGCCTCCTGCCGCCCGATCCTGGCGAGGGGCTGGCGGCCGGCGGCGAACCGGGTGCTCCGGCGTCGCAGCGGCATCTTGCAGACGTGGTGCCGCTGGGGGAGTGGGAGGTCTCGGTGCTCGGCGGGTTCGCGGTCCGCCACCGCGGCAAGGACGTGGCGCTGCCGCCGAGCCTCGCCAGTCAGGCCGTGAAGATCGTGGCGCTCCAGCCGCGCGTGACGGTCGACGAGCTGATCGAGCATCTCTGGAAGTCGGCCGAGCCCGGGGTGGGGCAGCGACGGCTTCGCAACGTGCTGTGGAGGATCCGGTCGGCGTGCGGCGGGCTCTTGGTGCGCGAGGGAAATTCCCTCCGGCTCGCTCCCGGGGCGGTGACCGACCTGAGCCGGTTTCGCGAGCTGGCCGACGAAGCCCTCGCGGGTCCCGAGGCCGGGACCCCTGCGGCGGCGGAGCTGGCGAGGTCGGCGCTCGAGCTCTATCGCGGCGAGCTGCTCCCCGGAGACCGCTACGAAGACTGGGCGGCGTCGGTTCGGGAGTCCGCCGCCCGCGTGCACCGTCGCCTGCTCGACCTGCTGGTCGAGGACGCGCTGTCCGGCGGCCGGCAGGCCGAGGCGCTCGCGATCCTCGAGCGCCTGGCCGAGGTCGACCCGTTCGACGAGCGCCACCATCTCCGCACCGCCGAGATCCACCTTCGCGCGGGCAACCGCGGGCGGGCGCTGGACGCACTGGAACGAGCCGAGCGGATGCTCGCAGAGCTCAACGTGGCCCCGTCGCCGGCCGCGCGCGAGCTCCGGAACTGCCTCGACCGTTCCTGATTCGTGAGACGCGTCGCTGGCACGTCCCTCGCTTGCCGGGGACGAAGGAAGGTCGTGCCGCCCGCCAGACCGCGGGACCACCACGTGTCGTCCCAGAGACCCGATGGACGCTCGGGAGACGGCGCACGGCACGGGACGTCGTCGCCGGACGGCCGAGGGACGCTGGTGGGACTGGGGCGGCGTAGGTTCCCGATCGTGGCGACCGGCACGCCTGTCGACGAAAGCCTGCGACTCGCCCGCGATCTGTGTCTCGGGGTCGGGGCGTTCTACGTGACGGAGGCGGGCTCGGTGTTCGCGAGCATGTCCGACGTGATGCGGCCCGACGACGCCGACGAGCGGGTGGCGGCGCTCGCGCGGAGCTGTCTGGTGCACCCGTCCGCCCGTGGTGCCGGCCTCTTCTGGAGCGCCGAGCCGACGGACGAGGGCAGCGCGCTGCAGCCGGAGTGGTCGCTCGCGTGCGTGGTGGCACCGGTTTGGGAGGCCGACCGGTGGCTCGGGCTGCTGGGCGTCGTCGACGTCTGGCTGCCGGAGCTCGACGACGAGCAGGAGGCCGGTCTGCTGGCACTCGCCGGGGAGATCGCGCAGGCAGAGCACGAGGCCGCCTCGGCGGCACCGGGACGCCGGGACGTTCCCGGCGAGTGGTGGGCGGCAGGCACGCTCGCCGAGCGCCACCGTCCCGGCACGTCGACCGAGCCGTTCCTCGGGGAGATCCTGGACCATCTGCCCGACGGGCTGCTGGTGGCTCGGAGCGACGGAACGATCGTGCTCGTGAACCAGACGTTCGCGCAGATGACCGGCCTGGCGCTCGACACCGTGCTGGGCGAGGACGTGACCCACGTCCTCGCGGCACCGGGGGAGCTCGGCGACGGCGCCGCAGGGAGCTGGTCCGAAGGCACCCGCGAGGCGTTCCTCCAGAGCATCCTCGGCGAGCCCGAGCCCGGCAGGACGGTGCTCGTCGGCCGCGAAGGTGAGGCCGGCGGCCTCCTGCTCGACGCCGCCGGGCGGCGGATCGAGAGCAGGTTCGCGGGGGACTGCTTCGTCACCCTGCTGCGGGCGCGGGGCACCGCAGGCGCCGGACCGGAGGAGCGCCGCATCGAGCAGTCCGGGATCCAGGCTTTGCTCGACCACATCGAGGACGGCATCGTCTGCTGCGACTCCCAGGGGGTCGTCGTCATCGCCAACCGCGCTGCCCGCCGCCTCCAGGGGCTGTCGGAAGAGGAGCTGCAGGTGGGCGCGTCCGTGCCCTCGGTCGTGCGGCTGAAGACGCTCGAGGGCCATCAGCTCAGCGTGGACGAGCACCCGCTCGTGCGGTCCATGCTGGACGACCTCCCGGTGGCCGAGGAGCTCCTCCTTCGAGCCGATGATGTGGACCGGTACGTCTCGGTCTCCTCTCAGCCCCTGCGCGTCGATGGGGGCGACGGCGCGATCGCGGTCCTTCGCGACGTGACCAGGGAGCGCGAGCGCCAGGCGCACCTGACCCGCTACGCGCTGTACGACCCGCTCACCGGTGTGGCGAACCGGTACCTCCTGAACGACGCGTTGGGCCGGATGCTGGAGGGTCTCCACCGGAAGGGCGGATCCGTCTCCCTCATCTACCTCGACCTCGACCGGTTCAAGGAGATCAACGACGAGCACGGTCACGACATCGGCGACGAGCTGCTCCGAGCCGTCGCCCTGCGACTCGGACGGGCGGTCCGCGGCGAGGACATCGTCGCTCGCCTCGGCGGGGACGAATTCGTGGTCGCGCACGTGACGGCGGAGCGCCTGTCGGACGGAGACTCGGTGGTCGCCAGGGTGCGCAAGGTCCTCACCGCCCCCTACCGCTTCGGCGAACTCGTGCTCGACGTCGGTGCGTCGATCGGCTGGGTGAGCACCTCTTCGGGCGACGACTCGCCCGAGTCGCTCATCGCCCGGGCCGACCGGGCGATGTACGAGCAGAAGCACGAGCGCCGGGCCTCCATGCAAGGAGCGTCGGGGTGACGCCTCCCACCGCTTCCCTCAGCCATCCCGACGGCGTTCTCCCCGCCGACGGCGTTCTCCCCGCCGACGGCGTTCTCCCCCGGCACGGGGCCTCCCTCGGAGCAGGCCCCCGACCGGCTGCGGGATCGCCGGCTGCGGGACCCGATCTGCCGGAGCCATTGCCGGATGCCGCGTCTCCCCATCCCATCCCTGCGGTGTCCGGCTTGGCTCCGGCAGCACTTCTCTCGCTGCCCTTTGCATCGCTCGGGGTTCGACGCGGGGCCGACGGCAGCGGGACGGGCTCGCCGCACGGGCGCCGTGGCTAGATGGGCGGCGTGGGAACGGGGAGCGGCCCGAGGATGGTGGACAACCTGAGCGGAGGAACGACCAACCTCCTTCGGATGGCGAGGAGCGGCTGCCAGAGCGCCGTCGCGTTCGTCGCCCTAGCCTCCGGCGACCACGTCGCCACCGCCAGCTATCCGGCCGAGCTCGGCGACGGCCCACCATCGGCCGAGCAGCTGGAGAGCCTGGCCCGCCAGCTCTGGCTGGAGCCGGGAATCGCCCAGGGCAAGGCTCTGGTGCGCACGGTGCAGCTGGGCGGACACCAGCAGGGACGACCGCCGGCCCGGCTCGCCGTGGCCGTCGTGCCCCTTGGCGCCGGCAGCGGGGGCCGTCCCTCGGGCATCCTCGGCGTCGCGGACCCAGAGGTGAAGTCCTTCGGCGTGCCCGAGCTCGAGCTGCTCTCGCGCATCGCCCAGCGCCTGAGCTCGTACGTGAAGGCCCGCCAAGCCGTCCGGACGCAGCTCGCCGCGAGCGCGGCGACGCGTGCTGAGCCTTCCCCGCCGACCCCGTGGACGGCGTCGGCCGTGCCAGGCCCTGGCGCCGGCGCCCACCGCGCCCCGGAGCCACCCCTCGACGTGCCGACCGGGGCGGTCGACCCCCTCGGCGCCTTGCTCGGCGAGGGAGCGGTGCAGGGCCTCGTCCCTCTGGGCGCGCTGCTCGGGCGCGCCGGGAGGCTCCTCGGGGCCGGGTGCAGCGCGCTCGGCTCCCTGGCGGTGATC
>JAJYGM010000102.1 GCA_021785095.1 Actinomycetes bacterium | reverse complement strand
CGTTCGGCTTGGTCGTGCACGCCGGCACAAGCGTGGTGGAGGACCTCACGGTCGAGAACGCCGGGCGCTCCGGCGTGCTCGTGTCACCGAAGACAACAGCCCCGACGCCAGCCACCGTTGCCAACGTGAAGGTGCTGACAGATCACGTCGTGACAAACGACAAGTGCGCGACGACAGCGACACTCCACAAGACGGCAGCCACAACGTTCTGCAAGACACCGACACCCGAGAGCGACTTCGGCGAGGGTCTGCATCTCGTGAGCGTGTCGCACTCGACAGTCCGAGGGAACGTCGTTGTGAAGAACTGGGGTGGTGTTCTCGTGACCGACGAGCTCGGGCCGAACTTCACAAACACGATCGCGACAAACCAGGTGTCGACAAATGCGGGCGACTGCGGGATCACCCTGGCCAGCCACAACGGAGCGGCCGTGCACACCAGCGGGGCGACAATCGGCAAGCCCGACCCCACAGCGGGCGGTGTGTACAACAACATCGTCAAGGGCAATACCGCCGACAACAACGGCGCCGCGGGACTTCTGGCGGCGACGCCCTTCCCCGGCACCGCGGTGTACACGAACACCTTCGAGACAAATACGGCCAACGGCAACGGCCTGGCCGGCATGACGATCCACAGCCACGCGCCGTTGCAGGACACGAGGGGCAACAAGGTGCTCCACAACACCTTTGAGAACGACGCTTTGCACGGGAGCTCTTCCCACGGTCCCGGTACATCGACAGCGAGGATCGATCAGACCATCGGGATCTTGGTCTTCGCAGGCGCCGGCCCGACAGACGTCTCGGGCACCGTCATCAGCGGCAACACGATCTCGACAGTGTTCTACGGCATCTGGCTGTCTCCGGGCGTCCTCCACGTGACGACGACCCAGACAAACACCATCACCGTGAGCGCAGGCGGGACCCAGGTCTACTCACAGCCGGCGTCGGTCACAACCGTCTACGGCCAGACACCTGACGCCACCGCGGCAGCCGAGTTCCTGCGGGCCTTCCCGTCCTCGAGGGGCTCGTGCCCAGCGACTCGCGCCGCAGTCGTGGCGACCACAAAGGTGTACCAGGACGCGCTCAGCAGCCAGTTCCTCGCCCAGTCCCTGACAACGGGGACCCTGCTCACTCCCACGGCGAGCCTGGCTCCGGTGACCGCCACAACCCTCAAGGACGAGGGCGTCGCGACCGTCTATGTCGTGGGAGGACCGCTCGCGATCACCACAACAGTGGTGAAATCGATCGAGGCGCTCACAGCGTACGAGTGCGGCGGGAAGGCGCGGGGAGCGACCACAGGGAAGATCGCGGTCGAGCGGATCTCCGGGACAACCCAGTACGGGACGGCCGAAGCAGTGGCGGAGCACGTCGGCAGCGCAGCGTCCAAGTCCTTCGCCGGGGCCTACGCCACAACGAACCCGGCTGGCGGTACGGGCAAGTACAACGACACCGCGGGGACGGGCACCTCGGCACCGACGGGAACGGCCCCGACGGCCATCCTGGCCTCCGGCGTCGAGTTCCAAGACGCGCAGTCGGCGAGCGTGATCTCCTACCGCACAAAGCTTCCGCTCCTGCTCACCCCGCCCACGACGCTGTCCACAACAGCGGTCGCGGCCATCGAGAAGCTCGGAGTGAAGCAGGTGATCCTGATGGGCGGCACACTCGCCGTCACCAACACAGTGGAGCAGGCCCTCGTCGCGAAGACCGGTGTCTCGGTGCTCCGGGTGGCGGGGAAGGACTACACCGACACCGCCGCCGAGCTTGCACGCTTCGAGACGGCGGGAGCGACAGCCGGTCTCGGCTGGACACCAGGACACCGCATCATGGTCGCCCGGGGGAACGGCTTCACTGACGGGCTCTGCGGCGCGGTGCTGGAGAGCGCCGGCAACGTCTCGACAGGCGCGACCGGCACGGCACGTCCGCTGCTCTTGACCGAGACACCGACAGTGGTGGGCACATTCCTCACCGCGTTCTTGAAGGTGACAGGTCACACAGGAATTGGCAAGACAGCGGGGAAGACCGTCACGGCGCTCACCGTTCTCGGTGGTCCGCTGGCGGTGAGCACAGCCGCGATCGCCACGATGGAGACAGCGCTCGCCGGCTGAGCCTCCGTGCCGGGCGGCTGGCCGTTCAGCCTTCGTACTGGTCGGCCAGCCGTTCGGTCCTGGACGCGTGGCGGCGCGGCGGGGCCCCCTGGGAGGGGGTGTGCGGGAGCGGGGCCCCTGGGAGCGGGGTGAGCTACGCGGTCGTCGACTCGTTGCGCCGGAGCAGCGCTCCTGCCACCGCGGTCACCGCTGCGAGCAGACCGACGATGGCGCCCCACTGCAGGCCGGCACCTGTGGGCGTGGTGGCGACGGCGATGACGACGAGAAGCAGCATGATCCCGGTCGCGCCGAGAAGAGCCTGCCAGTGGGGAACTGGGAGCCGGACCTCGACGGCGGCAAGGGCTGCGAGGTACCCGACCGTCGCGATGGCGAGCAGCAGGGTGATGTACATCCATCCGTGCCAAAGCCCGTCCACGGTCACGGTGATCCCGAACACTCCCGCGCCGTACCAGGGCAGCAGCAACGCGATGAACAAGACGAGCGATCCCACCCCGACGATGCGGTCGCCGCGCGTGAGGCGGACGAGCTTGAAGGTGATGGCCTTCGGTTCCGGCCCTGCCCCTGCGCGCACCGTGCCAACCTCGGAGGGGCCGGCACCCACCGGTTCGTCGACCAGGGTGCCGCAGGCCGCGCAGCGCGCGTCCGCCGCATTCAGCTCAGCACCACAATTACGACAGCTCACTGTTCGCTCCTGTCCAAGGCTCACGATGCGTCCTCACGCCCTGGGGAGCCCGGTCAGCCACTTGAACGTGGTGAGCTCACCGTGACCGCACGTGAGCACGTATGTCTTGACAATCAGTGTCTTGACAATCCGGCTTCCGACGCCTCCTCCGGCGTCCTCGTTGGTGATGTGACTGTTGCCGTCCAGGCACCGTCTGCCTCGTCGCCGTTCGTCCAAGCGCCGGCTCCTTGGCCCCTGGTGCCGGTCATGCAGCAATAGCAAAAGTAGCGGCTGGCGTGCTCGACGGTCTGGATCCCGCCGGGGATGTCCGTCCGCTTCCCCTGCCGGGCATGGAGCGGGCACGTCTCGGGGACCGCGTCTACCCGCCGGCGTGGCGGTGACCGGACCTCCGGGGATCGCGTCTACCCGCCGGCGTGGAGGTGACCGGACCTCGGGGGAACGTCCGGCTCCTCGGGCCTGCGGCCGCCGTAGATCACGAGATCGAGCTGCTTCCAGTACACGTCGATGCCCTCGAAGCCGGCCAGCCGCAGGAAGTCGAGCTGGGGTGCGAGCGCGATCATGTAGCGGACGTGGTTCTCGTGCCGGACCTTCTCCTCCGGCGTGGGATGCTCGCGTCTCGTGGCGGCCTCGGGATCCTGGCGGTCACCGGCTCTCAGCCAGGCGGTCGCCACGACTGGGTCGTCCGTCGTGACCGGGTCGTAGTTCAGATACCAGCCGCCGGGTGCGAGGTGTTGCCAGACCTCTGCGAACAGCTCGCGCTTGCGCCGGTCGGGAAGGTGGTGCACGCACAGGGAGCTGATCACCGCGCCGACGCCGGCCGGCACCTCAGGGGGCCAGTCACCGTGGGACAAGTCGAGCTCCACGTACTCGAACCGGCCCGCGTAGCCCGAGAGCATGCGCCGGCCCTCGGCCGCCATCAGCGCCGAGTACTCAGCCAGGACGGCCTCGGACCGGGGGAACCTGTCGAGGACCACCTGGGCCGCAGTGCCGGTGCCGGCCCCGAGGTCGACGAAGGTGAACGCCTCGTCGTACGCGAACGGCAGGAGGTCTGCCATGAGCCGACGCTGTTCGGCCCGGCGCCGCTCACGCTCTGTGGCGGTCGCAACCCACTGGGCAACCATCCGGTCGGACTTCCATACGCCCTCGTTGGTGTCGGGGCCGTCGAGCATGGCCGGAAGAATATCGGAGCCGTCACGAACCCGCGTGTGCGTCCATTTTGTTCGAGCTCGTACGCACTATCCACTGTAAATACCAAGAACTGTTGCAGATGCGTCCGCGGGCCGACTAACGTGCGCACCAATGGGGAACCAGTCGAGAGGCCCAACGTGCCCTCAGATCCGTGTCCGTGCCGCCAGCGCTGCCTTCAGCGCGCTCCTCGTGGCGGCGGGCTCGCTCGCGGCCGTGGTCGGGCCTCCCCCGGCAGGGGCAGCCACGAAGCACGCAGGAACCGTCATCGTGCTCACCGCCGGGTCCCTCGCGACGATCATGAAGACAGCCGTCGAGCCGGGATTCCACGAGGCGACCGGGTACACGGTGACAGACATCCCGGGCGGGTCGACAGGGCTCGCGCAGGACATCAAGGGGGGCATCCACAGGGCGGACGTCTTCTGGAGCGCAGCGCCCACATCGGACAGGCTGCTGATGGGTGCGAAGAACGGCAACTGGGTGACCTGGTACCTCACGTTCGCGACCACGGCCCTCGTTCTCGGGTACGAGCCGAAGGACAGGTTCGCGTCCGCGATCAGGCACGGGCCGTGGTGGAAGGTGGTCACCGAGCCGGGGTTCCGGATCGGGCGGACCAACCCCGTCACAGACCCGAAGGGGCGGCTGACCGTCGACGCCCTGAGGAAGGCGGCGCGCCAGCATAAGGATGCTGCGCTCGCAGCCATCGTCGAGGACGAGGCCACCGTGTTCACAGAGACAAGCCTCGTCGGGCGACTGCAGGCCGGTCAGCTCGACGCGGGGTTCTTCTACGCGGTCGAGGCCGCGGCCGCGCACTTCCCGACGGTGCCGCTCGCCGGCGTCGGCGAGAAGGCGGACTACACGCTGACCGTCGTGGCGAAGGCTCCCCATCCTGCGGCCGCCGACGCCTTCGTCGCCTGGCTGCTGTCGCCGGCCGCGAAGAGGCTGCTCGCAGCCCACGGCCTGGACGAGCTAGGCAAGCCGGTGCTGGCGGGCAAGAAGTCGGAGGTCCCGGCGAGCTTGAAAAAGGTCGTCGGGTAGTGGGCCGGGGGGGGCTCCGGAGCCCCCTCCCGTGGCTCGGGGTGCTCCTCGTCGTCTACCTGGGCGCGCCCATCGTCTACTTCTTGGTCCGCCTCGCCACTACCCACGCGCGCGGCTTTCACACAGCGGGCTTGTTCCCGGCGTTCTGGGTGTCGCTGCAGGGGGCCACCATCGCGACCGCCGCCGTCACGGCGCTCGGTGTGCCGCTCGCCTACGTCCTCACCCGTCACCGGGGGCCGGTCGTCGCGGTGGTGGGGACGCTCGTGATGGTGCCCCTCGCCGTCCCCCCGGTGATGAGCGGCATCCTCCTCGTCTACGTGATCGGGCCGTACACGCCGCTCGGGAGCTTCTTCGGCGGGCACCTCTCCACATCTCTCGTAGGGGTGGTGCTCGCCCAGTCGTTCGTGTCGGCTCCGTTCCTCGTTGTCACCACTCGCGCCGCGTTCGGCGCCGTCGACCCTACGCTGCGCGACACGGCGGCGACGCTCGGCCACGGCACCCTGGCGCGGTTCTTCAGGGTGGAGGTGCCGGCGGCGGCGCCAGGGATCCGAGCGGGGATGGTGCTCTGCTGGTTGCGAGCGTTCGGCGAGTACGGCGCCACGGTCGTGGTCGCGTACCACCCGTCGTCGCTGAACGTCTACACCTACATCCAGTTCGCGTCGAGCGGGTTGCCGGGCACGATCGCGCCGACGGCGCTCGCGCTCGGGATCGCGGCCGTCGCGGTCGCGGTGAGCCGGCTCGTGGTCGTGCGGCACCGACGGCGTCGCCGCGAGACGGGGGCACTGCCGGTTCCGGCCCGGCCTGACCCGCCGGCGGTCGCCCCGCTCCGATTCGACGTGGGCTGGCGGCTCGGGGAGTTCCACCTGTCGGTGACCCACGACGCCAGGGCGCTCCGGCTGGCCGTGCTCGGGCCCTCCGGTTCGGGCAAGTCCGCGCTCCTGCGCTGCCTCGCCGGGCTGTACGGCCCTGGGCCGGGACCCGTCGCCTACGGCGCGCGGCGCGTCGAATCGATCCCGGTCGAGCGGCGACGCATCGGGTACGTGGGCCAGGGCTTCGGGCTCTTCCCCCATCTCAGCGTCTGGGAGCAGCTGCTCTTCGCCCGCGGCGCGGATCCAAGGATCGCGGCGTACTGGCTCGAGGCCCTTCACCTCGGAGGGCTGGAACGCCGCCTCCCCTCCGAGCTGTCGGGTGGTCAGCGACAGCGTGTTGCCTTGGCCCAAGCTCTCGCCCGCTCCCCCGACGTGTTGCTGCTCGACGAGCCGCTCTCGGCGCTGGACGTCCCGGTCCGCCTCGAGCTCCGCAGGGAGCTGCGACGCCTCCAGCGTGAGGTCGCCATCTCGACGGTGCTCGTCACCCACGATCCCGAGGAGGCAGCCCTCCTCGCGGACGAGGTAATCGTGATGGTCGACGGCCGGGTGCTGCAGCAGGGG
>JAJYGM010000772.1 GCA_021785095.1 Actinomycetes bacterium | reverse complement strand
ACGAGGATGACGAGCGTCAGACGCTGGCTCGTGTACCTCCGAGAGGTCGCCAAAGCGACTCCGGGGTCAGCGGTTCGACGAGGAGCTGAGCACCTGTTTCAGTGCCTCGAACTCCTCGAGGCACATGCCGCTGCCGAGCGCGACGCAGTTCAGCGGGTCCGGTGCGACGACTATGGGCATGTGCGTCTCGCCCTGGAGCCGGACGTCGAGCCCGTGCAGGAGAGCGCCGCCGCCGGTGAGGACGATGCCCTGCTCCATGATGTCGGCCGCCAGCTCCGGTGGGCAGCGGTCGAGCGTCACCTTGACGGCGTCCACGATCGCGGCGACCGGCTCCTCGATCGCCTTGCGGATCTCCTCGGTCGTCGTGACGACCGTCTTCGGGAGGCCGGTCACGAGGTCCCGGCCGCGGATCTCGGCGTGCAGCTCCTCCTCGAGCTCGCAGGCGGACCCGAGCGCGATCTTGATCTCCTCCGCCGTCCGCTCACCGAGGGCGAGCGAGTACTCCTTCTTGACGAAGGAGATGATCGCTTCGTCGAGCTCGTCACCGCCTATGCGGATCGACTGGCTGACGACGATGCCGCCGAGAGAGATGACGGCCACCTCGGTCGTGCCACCGCCGATGTCGACGACCATGTTCCCGGTCGGCTCGTGAATGGGTAGCCCGGCGCCGATGGCGGCGGCCATCGGCTCCTCGACGATGTAGGCCTTGCGGGCGCCGGCGTACTCGGCTGCTTCCTGGACTGCCCGCTTTTCGACGCCGGTGATGCCCGAGGGTACGCAGATGACCATGCGGGGCTTGGAGAACCGCCGCGGATGCACCCGCCGGATGAAGTAGCGCAACATCATCTCGCAGATCTCGAAGTCGGCGATGACGCCGTCCTTGAGCGGCCGGATCGCCTGGATGTTGCTCGGCGTCCGGCCGATCATCCGCTTGGCCTCGACGCCGACGGCGAGCGGGTGGCCGTCCTTCACGTTGATGGCGACGACAGAAGGCTCGTTGAGGACGATCCCCTTCCCGCGCACGTAGACGAGCGTGTTCGCCGTGCCGAGGTCGACGGCCATGTCGCGGCCGATGAAGGAAAGGCTGTTCTCGGGCATGAGACGAAGGGCTCCTTTTGGGGGCTGGCCGGAGCGGTCGATACCAGGCTACGAGATCGTGGGCAAGCACTCAAGGCGGGCCGTCTCGCGCCGGCCGGACTGCCTGGGACCAGCGGACGGTGCCGACAGTCTAGGCGAGCTCCGGAAAGAAGATGCCGATCTCGCGGGCGGCCGACTCGGGCCCGTCCGAGCCGTGGACGAGGTTCTCGGTCATGACCGTGCCGAAGTCCCCCCGGATCGTCCCTGGCGGCGCGTCGGCCGGGTTCGTCGGTCCCATCATCGTGCGGACGATCCGCCAGGTGTCCTCCGGTCCCTCGAGGACCATCACGAGCGAGGGCCCACCGGTGATGAACGAGACGAGGTCGCCGTAGAAGGGCTTCCCGGCGTGCTCGGCATAGTGGCGACCGGCGGTCTCCTCGTCGATCGTGCGCAGCTCTACCGCGGACCGGGCGCAGCCCCTTGCGCTCGAGCCGAGCGAGGATCTCGCCGGCGAGACCGCGGCGGACGGCGTCGGGCTTCGCGATGACGAGGGTTCGGTCCACGAAGCGGGCAGGCTACACGCACCTCGGAGCCCGCTTCGCACCTCGGGCTCAGGCTACGGCCTGCTCTCGCAACCAGGACCTCGCCGCGCCGACGACGTAGAGGGAGCCGGTGACGAGCACGAGGTCGTCGCGACCGGCGATCTGGATCGCGCGCGCCACGGCGTCCGCCACCTCGCCACCGTCCTCAGCCCGCAGACCGAGAGCCGATGCGGCCTCGAGCACGGCCGAAGCCGGCTGGGCACGCGGGCTTGGTGGCGTGCATGCCACGACTGTCGAGATCCGGTCGCTCGTGAGCCCGGTGAGCAGGTCACCCGCCTCACGGTTCCTGAGTATGCCCATGACGACCACTATCCGTTCCGGACCCTCGAAGTCCTCGGCAAGAGCTCGCCCGGCGGCCGCGGCACCGGCGGCGTTGTGAGCCCCGTCGAGCACCACGGTGGGGTGCCGTCGCACCACCTCGAGGCGGCCAGGCACGCGCACGGCCCCGAAGGCTTCCCTCACCACGTCCTCGGGGAGCACGTCCCCGAGGAACGCCTGGACGCCTGCGAGGGCGACAGCCGCGTTCTCGACCTGGTGCTCGCCTCGGAGAGCGATGAACACGTCGTCGTAGCGGCCGGCAGGGGTCCAGAGGTCCGCCACGCGCCCGCCGACCGCCACCCTCACGTTCTCTGCGGCGAAGTCCTCCCCGCGCCGCCACACCGCAGCTGCGCCGGCCTTGCCGGCTTCGTCCTCGAAGATCCTCGCGATCTCGGGGTCGTCCTCGCCGAGGACGAGCACCGAGCCCGCCTTCACGATGCCCGCCTTCTCGGCGGCGATCGACTCCCGCGACGAGCCGAGGATCTCCGTGTGGTCGAGCTCCACGTTCGTCACGAGAGCGACCGAGCCGTCCGCAACGTTGGTCGCGTCGTAGCGACCGCCGAGCCCGACCTCGACGACCGCAGCCTCGACGGCCTCGTCGGAGAACCAGCGGAACGCTGCTGCCGTCACGAGCTCGAACCACGTCGGCTTGATCCCGAGGAAGCGCTCGAGCTCCGCCAGCGCCCCGAGTTGAGCCGCCAGCTCCGCGTCGGGGATCGGCTCGTCCGCGATGGCAAGACGTTCGTTCACCTGCTCGAGGTGCGGGCTCGTGTAGCAGCCTGCGCGGACGCCCTCCGCCTGGAGCAAGGACCCGACGAGGCGCGTCGTCGAGCCCTTGCCGTTCGTGCCGGTCACGTGCACAACCGGATAGGCGGACTGTGGCGATCCCATGGCATCCGTCAACGCAGAGACGCGCTCGAGGGAGGGCTCGCGATAACGCCCAGCCCGCCCTGACTCGATCGCCTCGAGGTTGATGTGCCGGTCCAGCCAGGCAAGCGCCTCGCCGATGCTGGCGCCGGAGGGTCCGTCGGCGGGTGGAGAGAAAGGTCCCGTCTCGGTCAGATGCGCGCTCCGGCGATCAGGAGGCGGCGCGCCGGGACCGCTCGGGCTTCTCGGGTGACTTCGGGACGAGCGACGGGGCGACGTGCTCGAGCACGACGGAGCGGTCGACGAGGCAGCGGCCGATGTCTTCGCGGCTAGGTAGCTCGTACATCACGTCGAGGAGGACCTCCTCGAGGATCGCCCGCAGTCCACGCGCACCGGTGCCGCGCAGCATTGCCTGGTCGGAGATGGCCTCGAGCGCATCCTCGGTGATCTCGAGCTCCACGTTGTCGAGCTCGAACACCCGCTTGTACTGGCGCACAAGAGCGTTCTTCGGTTCCACGAGGATCCGCACGAGCGCCTCCCGGTCGAGGCTCGACACCGCGCCGATGACCGGCAGGCGTCCCACGAACTCGGGGATGAGGCCGAACTTGAGGAGATCCTCGGGGAGGACCTGCATCAGGAGCTCGCCCTCGTCCCACCGCTTTCCGCGCCGCACCTCGGCACGGAAGCCGATGCCGGCGCGCCCGATGCGGTTCTCGATGATCTTGTTGAGCCCGGCGAACGCACCGCCGCAGATGAACAGGATGTTCGTCGTGTCGATCTGGATGAACTCCTGGTGGGGGTGCTTCCGGCCTCCTTGGGGGGGCACCGAGGCGGTCGTGCCCTCGAGGATCTTCAAAAGGGCCTGCTGCACACCCTCGCCCGAGACGTCGCGGGTGATCGACGGGTTCTCGGACTTGCGGGCGATCTTGTCGATCTCGTCGATGTAGATGATCCCGGTCTCGGCCTTCTTCACGTCGTAGTCGGCCGCCTGGATCAGCTTGAGCAGGATGTTCTCGACGTCCTCGCCGACGTACCCGGCTTCTGTGAGCGCCGTCGCATCCGCGATCGCGAAGGGGACGTTGAGCATGCGCGCAAGGGTCTGGGCGAGCAGCGTCTTGCCGCAGCCCGTCGGGCCGAGCAGCAGGATGTTGGACTTCGCGATCTCGACCTCGCCGTCCTTGTAGACGCCGGCCTGGACGCGCTTGTAGTGGTTGTAGACAGCGACCGACAGGATCTTCTTCGCCTGCTCCTGGCCGACCACGTAGTCGTTCAGGAACTCGAAGATCTCCTTCGGCTTGGGGAGGTCCTCGAAGTTGACCTCCGTCGGCTCGGCGAGCTCTTCCTCGATGATGTCGTTGCAGAGCTCGATGCACTCGTCACAGATGTAGACACCTGGGCCGGCGATGAGCTTCTTCACCTGCTTCTGCGACTTCCCGCAGAAGCTGCACTTGACGAGCTCCCCCCCGTCGCCGAACTTCGCCACTGGGCCTCCCCCGGTCAGGCAGCGCCGACGGCGCTCACCACGCCGACGGTCTCTCTGGTACTGATCACTTCGTCGATGACTCCATACTCTCGCGCCTCGTCGGCGCTCATGATGAAATCCCGATCGGTGTCTGCATGGATCTTCGCGATCGACTGGCCCGTGTCCTCCGCCAGGATCTGGTTGAGAAGGTCCCGCATGCGAAGGATCTCCTTCGCCTGGAGCTCGATATCGGTCGCCTGCCCAGCGGCGCCGCCGTAGGGCTGGTGCAACAGGATGCGGGCGTGCGGAAGAGCGAACCGCTTGCCCTTCGTGCCGGCTGCGAGCAGCACGGCCGCGGCGGACGCCGCCTGGCCGAAGCAGAACGTCGACTTGTCCGGTCGCACGAACTTCATCGTGTCGTAGATGGCGAACAGCGCCGTTATGTCGCCACCGGGCGAGTTGATGTAGACGTTGATGTCCTTCTCCGGGTCCTCGGACTCGAGGAACAGCATCTGTGCGCACACGAGGTTCGCGATCGTGTCGTCGATCGGCGTCCCGATGAAGATGATCCGCTCACGTAGCAGCCGGGAGTACAGGTCGTATGCCCGCTCGCCACGACTGGACTGCTCGACAACGGTCGGGACGAGATAGTTGGACGCCCTCAAGCCTGCTCCTCCTCGGTCTGTCTGGGCTCGCCGCTCTCGACGGTATCGCCATCGGAGGCGGACACGGCGACCGGTTCGGTGTCGGCAGGAGCCCCGTCTTGCTCCAACAGCAGCGTGCGATCCATGGGAATCCCCTGCTCGTCGACGACGTCGACGTGCTCTACCAGCCACGCCACCGCCTTCGAGTTCCTGATCTCCGAGCGTAGCCGTTCCAGTGTGCCGCCCTCGGCGAACTGCCGGGCCACCTGGGTCACCGGCCGGCCGATCGACTGCGCGTAGGCCGTGATCTCGGCGCTCAAGTCCCCGTCGGTGACCTCGATCTGCTCGGCCTCGGCAAGAGCGCGCAGCGCCAGGTCGACTCGGACCTGCTCGACCGCCTGCTGGCGCAGGTCGGCGACGAGCTGCTCGGCGGTCTGGTCGGTGGCCCCGAGGTACTGGTCGAGCTGGATCTTCCGTTCGGCGAGCCGGTTCGCGAAGCTGGCCTGGAGGCGCTCCAGCTCCTGCTCGACGAGCGTTCCGGGGGGGTCGATGTCGACGAGCTTCGCGAGCTCTGTCACGACGTTCTCGCGCAGCACGAAGTTCGCCTGCAGCCGACGGAGGTGGTCGAGCTGCTTGCGGAGGTCGGCTCGCAGCTCCTCGACGGTGTCGAACTCGGAGGCTTCCGAGGCCCATTCGTCGTCGGCTTCGGGAAGGATCTTCTCGCGGACGAGCTTCACGAGCACCTTGAGCGTGGCGGCCCCGCCGGGTGCGTCCGGCGCCTCGACGTCGACGATGTCGCCTGCCTTGGCTCCCATGAGCTCGTCGTCCATGCCGGGAGCTACCATGTTCGACCCCAGCTCGTAGACGAAATCCGTCGTGGAGAGGTCTTCCGCGCTCTCCCCTCCGCGAGTTGCCGAGACGTCGATGGTGACGACGTCGCCCGCGTGGGCCGGGCGATCCACCTCCTGCAGCTCGGCGAACTGCTCCCGGAGCCGGTCGAGGCGATGTTCGACCTCCTCGTCCGAGGCGACCGGAGAAGGCAGCTCGATCTGCAGCCCCTCGTAGCCGGCGATGGAAGCTCTCGGGCGCACCTCCACGACCGCGTCGAACGCGAGGGGCCCGTCCTCCTCGCCCGAGGTGATGTCGATCTCGGGGGCCGCGATCGTGTCGAGCGCGGCCTCCTCGACGGCCTGCGCGTAGTACTCCGGCAGCGAGTCGCGGATGACCTCCTCCCGGATCACCTTCGGACCGAGGCGGGTCTCGAGCAGGCGCCGGGGCACCTTTCCGGGGCGAAAGCCCGGCACGCGCACCTCGCGCTGAAGACGGCGAACCGTCTCGTTGACGGCCTCCTCGAGCTCTGACTCGTCGACCTCGACGGAGAGCTTGATCCTGTTGCCTTCGAGAACCTCGGACGACGCACGCATATGGCCCGCTGATCCTACCGGTGCGCCACCCCGAGGCTCCGCATTCGACGGTCA
>JAJYGM010000189.1 GCA_021785095.1 Actinomycetes bacterium | reverse complement strand
TACCAGAACGTGATCTCCACCCTCGGAAGCGTGAAGCCGTTCGCCAACGTCGTGTCGAGCGAGCAGCAGCACGTCGCGACGCTGACGAACCTGATGGCCGAGTACGGGGTGAGCCTGCCGCAGGCCGCAGCCGGCCAGTCGTCACCCTCGACGCTGAGCCTCGCCTGTGACCTCGGGGTGAGCACCGAGCAGCACGTCATCGCCATGTACGACGCCGCCATGGAGAAGGTGACCGACTACGCCGACGTGTCGCATGCGTTCGCGACGATGCGGTCCACTTCGGCCGAGAACCACCTGCCGGCGTTCCAGCACTGCTGAGTTTCTGAGCTCCGTCGGCTCTTCAGGGCCTGCCTTCCCGAGCGTTCAGCCAAGCAATGCGTCCATCGTGACGAAGGAGTAGCCGCGTGCACGCAGGGCTGAGATGACGCTCGGGAGGGCGTCCGCGTCGAGCGTCGTGTGGTCCTCGGGGTTCGACCCGCAGTGCATGACGATGATCGCTCCGGGGCGCAGGTAGTCGAGGACTCGCTGCACGATCGAGGAGACGGTGATCCCCGCCGTGGTCCCCTCCCATCCGAGGGTGTCGACCGTCCAGCCGATCGGAACGAAACCGACTGAGTTCACCACGGCGATCGTCCGGCTGTCCCGGTCGAAGTACGGGAACCGGAACCACGGCCACGGGTCTGCCCCTGTCACGGCTCGGATCTCGTCGCGGGCCCCGAGGACCTGCTGGCGGATCTCAAAGTCTGTGAGCTCGGTGAAGTACGGGTGTGAGATCGAGTGGGCGCCGACCCGCATCCCGGCTGCCACGATGGCTCGCGCCTCGGCCGGGTACTGCTCGACGAAGTTGCCGGTGAGGAAGAATGTCGCCCGGACGTGGTCCCGCTCGAGCGTCGCGAGGATCCGCGCTACGCCGTCGGCGTTGGCGCCGGCGTCAAAGGTGAGGGCGGCGACCCGGGACGATGTCGGGATGACGTTCCACTCGGTCCCTCCGAGCCCCGCCGGCAAAGGTGGGTAGGCGGGGGCGACCGTGGTGGTCGGGGCGGTGGTCGCCGGTGCAGTGGAGGTGGGCGCGGGAGCCGTGGTCGTCGTGCTCGACGCCGGGCTCGTGGTCGTTGTCGTTGTCGTTGTCGTCGTCGGAGGCGCAGAGCTCGTCGTCGACCGACTCGACGTGGGCGGTCCGGCGCTGCCACCGCCGCTGCAGGCGGTGAGCGTGGCGGCTACCACGGCGAGCAGGAGACCGGTGGCCGCCACACGGCGCCGTAGCGGGCGGCGAGACGCACTCGAGATGATGTGCGCAAGAGGTTCCATGCTCTCATTGAGGGCCCCGGGGCGGCTCACCGGTAGAGGATTTCGGCCGTCCGCGAGGGCGATGCGGTAATGCGCTCCTGCCTAGGTCACCGCTCGCCGGCGAGAGCCATCGGCTCGAGAGACAGAGGTGGCAGGTGGAGGTGGTCCGCCGAGATTCCCGTGTCGGGCGCAAGGGCAGGCGCGCTCGGGTCCTCGCTGCCGAAGACGACGCAGCCACCAGGGCCGAACGTGAGACCCACAAACGCACCGCGTTGAACTCGTTCGCTCGTGAGCACTCCGCTGACCCTGAGCGCGCCGGGCAGAGCGACTGCCAGCTCGTAGCCGCGGCCACGGAAGGCAACGTCGACGACCTCACCTGAGATGTGCCGTTCGGGGCTGTCGGCGGCGCAGAGCGTCGTGGCAGCCGGGCGTACGAGAAGCAGCCCGCGGCTCCTCTCGCAGTCCGCGCCCACCTCGGCGAGGACCGGCCGTGTTGCCGACGGATCGAGAAGGTCGACCTCGAGGGCGGCGCCGGCCCTGGCGGGCCGGCCGATCGACACCGGCAGCTCGGTCGCGACTCCTGTGAAGCGGGCGACGAAACTGCTCGCCGGGTGGTTGTACACCTCTTCGGGAGACCCCAGCTGGACGAGCTCGCCCTTCTCGAGGACACCGACTCGGTCGGCAAGGGCGAACGCCTCAGCCTGATCGTGTGTGATGTAGACGGCCGTCGAGCCTGTCGCCCGCACGAGCTCTGAGATCTGCAGGCGCATCCGCTCGCGCAAGTCGGCGTCGAGGTTCGACAAGGGCTCGTCGCAGAGGACGAGCCTCGCCTTCCCGACGAGTGCCCTCGCGAGTGCGACGCGTTGCTGCTCTCCTCCCGAGAGCTCGGAGGGGTAGCGGGCGGCGAGCGCACCGAGACCGACGCTCCCGAGCATCTTCTCCGCCTCGATCCTCCGCTGTCTGGCCGCCATGCCGCTCCGCTTGAGTGCGAACGCCACGTTCTCCGCCGCGCAGAGGTGTGGCCAGAGCGCGTAGTCCTGGAACACCATCGAGAGCCCGCGCCGCTCCGGAGGCACGTGCAGCCCCTCCCCGGCGACGGGGTCGTCGCCGATGGCGATCCGGCCGCTCGTGATCCTCTCGATGCCGGCGATCGAGCGGAGCAAGGTCGTCTTCCCCGACCCCGACGGCCCGAGCAGGACGAGAAACGTCCCCGGGTCCACCCTGAGCGATACGTCCCGGAGCGCGACGGCGCCCCCGCTAAAGGTCTTCCCGACGGCCTCGATGCGAAGGGCATCAGCCATGGCTCAGCCTCCTATCCTCCGCCATCCACGCGGGGCGACCAGCCGGTAGAGGCCGAGCACGAACCCGACAGCCAGGAGCGCGAGCACGACGCTCAACACCGCTTGCGCCACGCCCACACCGAAGTGGTAGTTGCCGAGGTTGTCCTGGATCGCCACCGACACCGGCGGAGAGTTGGGTGCGTACAGCAGCTCCGAGATCGGCAGCTCCAGGAACACGGCACAGAACGTGATGATCCAAGCCATGACAAGCGGCCGCGAGAGCGCAGGGAGCACACCTTGCGCCCAGGCCCGTACGGGTCCCGCTCCGTGAGCCCTCGCTGCCTCGTGCAGCGACGACTGGACCTGGGAGACCGGCCCCACGAGCACCCGGGCGTTGGTCGGGAGGCTCGATGCGATGTAGGCGATCACGAGGAGCGTGGTCGTCTGGTAGAGGTTGATGCCGATCGTCGACATGAACGGCAAGTTGTAGGCGAAGATGTACCCCGCCGCGAACACGACGCTCGGGAGGGCGACGGCAGCGAGCAGCATGAAGTCGAGGGCTCTCGTCGTCCTCCTGCTCTGGCTCGAAGTGAGCATCCTCGCCGCGATGAGCCCCCCGACGATGGTCACCGTGGCGGCGATCACGCCGTAGATGAGCGACCGCTCGACAGGCCCGAGGAGATCGGAGCTCTGGAAGACGGCCTTGTAGTTGACGAGCGTGAGGTGGAAGCTCGAGCCGTAGTCGCCGAGGAGCGAGCCGCTCACGGCACCGAGGGCGGGGACGCCGAGCGCCACGAGGAAGAAGATCCCGACACCTCCCAACGCACCGAAGCGCTCGAGTCGCCGGAGCTCGTTTCGAGTGGCCGGCCGCGTCCGGCCGGAGAGCATCGCGTAGGAACGACCCTTGAGCGCCCGCGCCTGGAGTGCGAGCGGGATGGCCACGGAAGCCACGAGCAGCCAGCCCATGGCTGCCGCACCGGGGAAGTTGGGAGGGAAGTTCCCAATGGCGGAGTAGAGCTGGTAGGTGAGCAGCGGGAAGTGCGCCGAGTAGGCGAGCGTGGAGGCGACGCCGAAGTCGCTCACCGACTCTGCGAAGCCGATCGCGAGCGCCGACCAGATGGCCGGCGCAAGCATGCGGGCCACCATCGAGACCGTGCGCGCCCGTCCGGCGCCGTGCACCCGAGCAGCGTCCTCGAACTCCTGGCCGAGACCTCCGAAGGCCGCAGACACGGCGAGAAAGGCGAACGGCACGCTGCGCAGGCCGAGCAGGAGCACCACCCCGAACGGCCCGAGGATGAGGTGGGTGACCCACGGCCAGTTCAACCCCATGCGGTACATGACGCCGTCGATCTCGACGAGGCGGACCCAACCGAGTGCCGGCAGCCAGGAGGGAAGAAGGAGGACGAGCCACATCGCGGCGCGTACGGCACGACGACCGGGCATGGTGGTTCGTGCGACGAGCCAGGCGATCGGGAAGCCGATGGCCACGCCGAGGACCGCGGCGGTCACGCTCACCCAGAGGGAGTCGAAGAGTGCGGTTGCCGTCCCGCCGTTGAAGGCCTGTCGCAGGAACGTGAGCGTGAACCACTGGCTGCCCTGGTCGAAGAGCCGGGGTGAGACGGCGAGGACGAGGAAGCAGACGCAAGGGGCGAGGATGACCGCGATCAACGCCAACCAGAAGACTGGCCGTGCAAAGCGCGCGGAGACGTCGAAGAGCTGAGTTCCGTACCGGCGGGCTCGTCCCGTCGGCCCTGAGGACGCCCAGGTCCGAACGCGGCGGGGCGTGGGCGCCGGGCCGTCGAGGCCCAGCGCCACGCCTCCGCTCATTCGCTCCGAGATCGTCACTGAGTGTTGTCGCTGGAAGGGGGGAGGAGACTCAGCGACTACTGGACGATGTTGGAGTCGAACCAGGTGTTGATCTGGCCTTCACGTGAGCCCCAGGTGTAGGGGTTGATGACCTGCACCTTCACCGACGTGAGGGGCGGGAGTGCCGGCAGTGGCTGCACCCCTGTCAGGACCGGGTAGTAGAGGGAGTCGCCGGTCGGATCTCCCGATTGCATCACTGCCTGTCCCTTCGTGCTCAGCACGAACTGGACGAACTTCTTCGCCTCGCTCTGCACCTGAGCAGAGGCCTTGGCGTCGATGCCGATGCAACTTGGCAGCTCTGTGACCGGGTTGAGGTACTTGACGACGAGCGACTTGTCGCCGAGCACGGCACCGATGCCAGCCGAGCTCTGAACCAGAGCGAGCTTGATGTGACCGGAGGTGAGCGCCTGCAGGGTCGGGCCGTTCGTCGGGTTGACGACGAGGCCGTTCGTCTTCAGTTTCTCGAAGTAGCTCTTGCCGGCCTGGATCCCGTTCGCTCCGCCCAGGTAGTTCATCATGCCCGCGATGAACGGATAGGTCGGCCCCGACTGCGATGGGTCGTTCATGCCGACCGCGTTCTTCCAGCGCGAGCTGAGCAGTGCCTGCCAGGAAGTCGGCGGGTTGGGCACCTTCGTCTTGTCGTAGACCAAGGCGGCCATGAGGGTCACGCCGGTCGGGATGTAGCTCTTGTCGGACGGGATGTTCGACTTGCCGAGGGTGTCCCAGTGGACGCTCGGTTCCCAACCCTTGAGAAGCAGACCCTGCTGGTCGAGGCCCGCGAAAGCGGTCGAGCCGTCCACCCAGAGAAGGCCCCAGTGGGGGTTGTTCTTCGACGCCTCGATCTGGGTGAGGAGCGGGCCGGTCGAGTTGTCGTCGAGCCTGACGGGGATCCCGGTCGCCTTCTGGAATGCCTGTGTCTCGGCGTGGTCGTACCCCTGGGCGGAGTAGACGACCAAGGGCACCACCGTTGATCCGCCGCCGCCACCCGTTGTCCCCGTCGTCCCAGCGGCGGTGCTGCAAGCTGCCAGCACCAGGCCGCCAGCTAGCACCGGCAGGGCGGCTCGCACTCCTGCGGCTCTTGTTCCGAGGACCCTGCGTCCCGGCTTGTCACCCGGTTCGCGGGTCACGCTGCGCCTCGGTCTCATCGACTCCTGCACCTCCGAAGGTCGTCATTGCACGGTCGTACGTTCGCGACGCAACCTAGGCAGCCTTTCTTTACGCAGAATGACCTCGAGCCTTCCTCCTGATGAACAATCGGGGACGTCTTTGGGCGCGCTCACGAACTTCGCGTGAACACGGCCTCCCGGCAGGAATTACCTCGGACTGGGTCGGACTGCTCGGACTGCTCGGACTGGTCGGACTAACCGGACTGCTCGGACTGGAGGCGGAGTCCGTAGAGCGAGTTGTCCTCATCCAGGTGATCGACGAGCAGCTCCCAGCCCGCACGGCGATAGAGCCTCGGCGCCGGCAGGTCCCGTGCGTAGGTCGTGAGGAGAGCCCGGGAATGGGGGAGGCCCGAGAGAAGCACGTCGTGGAGCCGCTGTCCGGTCCCCTGGCGTTGAGCATCCTGTGCCACTGCAAGCTCGACGAACTCGAAGTGTCCCCCCAGCCACTCGGCAACTACGTCAGCAGGAGCGCGCTCGGCGACGTACTCGCTCCACCATTGTCCCCGGTGGCCCGTGTACCCGTAGGCGAACCCGACGACCTGATCGCCTTCGTTGAACGCCACGGCCATGCGGAACCCGGCGCGCGTGACGTGCAGTGGGAGCTGCTCGACCGCGAAGTTGCGCACGTTTGCCTCTGTCTCCCCGTATTCCGGGGCGCAGAACGCCGACCGGTAGACCGAAGCGAGCTGGTCGCGCAGGGCGTCGACGTCAGCCGCCTCGGTGAGCAGGTCGACTCGGATGCTCACGCATCCAGCCAGCGGCCGCTGCGGAGGATGGTTCGGCCTTCGAGCTCGGGGACGTCACGCCATGCGCGAGCCGTCCTCGGCGTGGCGATGAGGTAGGAGTGCTC
>JAJYGM010000115.1 GCA_021785095.1 Actinomycetes bacterium | reverse complement strand
GAACTCCTCGGACAGGTCGCTCTGCCACCGGAGCCGGCCCAGGCTCCCGACCCCGAGGTCGTCCAGGATGGCTCCGACCTCCTGCCACAACCGCTCGGCCTCGGGCGAGCTCTGCGGTTCCGCCATGCACCGATTCTGCCCGTGAGTCGCCCGCCCTACCAGAGCAGGACGCCTCTCTCTTCTCTTCGCGCCCGCTCGGACGCGGCCCCGGTTCGCGCCTTCGGTGCGACAGGGTCTTCGTCGACGCCGGCCGCGCGCTCCAGACCGGCCCGGCCGCCAGGGCCCGCCGGTGCGTTGCGCGGCCCGGGGAGCAACGGGCCCATGGCTAGCATGTCGCAGATGTCGACGGGGACGACGCTCGCTCGCGCCCCGGTCACCGAGAGCCGGGTGGCGATCATCCGCACCGAGGAGCTGACCAAGGTCTATCCCCGTACCGACTTCCCCGCGGTGGATCACCTGAACCTGGACGTGAAGGCGGGCGAGATCTTCGGTCTCCTCGGCCCGAACGGCGCTGGCAAGACCACCACCGCTGGCATCCTCACGACGAGAGTGGTGCCGACCTCAGGGCGTGCATTCGTCGGCGGGGTCGACGTGGCCGCGCACCCGGCACTCGCAAAACAGCTCAGCGGGATCGTCTCGCAACAGAACACGCTCGACCGGCAGCTCACGGTACGGGAGAACCTGTACTTCCACGGCCGCCTGTTCGGCATGGGGGCGACGGCGTCCCGGCGCATCGCCGGAGACCTCCTCGAGCAATTCCAGCTCGATCGGTGGGCGAACGCGTCCGTCTACTCCCTGTCGGGAGGGATGGCGCAACGTCTGATGGTGGCGAGGGCGATCTTCCACCGGCCCGCCGTGCTGTTCCTGGACGAGCCGACGGCCGGGCTCGACCCGCAGAGCCGCCTCGCGCTGTGGGAGATCCTCGAGCAGCTCAACGAAGACGGCCAGACCATCCTCCTCACGACCCACTACATGGAGGAAGCCGACAAGCTCTGCGACCGGGTCGCCATCATGGACCACGGCAGGATCCTCGCTCTCGACACGCCGGGAGCGCTGAAGCGCGGGATCGGCGCGGACACCATCGTGACGATCCGTTCGGGGGGCGACCTTGCGGCGCTCGGCAGTCTCCTCAGGCGGGAGGTCGACGGGGTCACCCGCACCCGCACAGCAGACGGAGCCCTGCAGCTGCACGTGAGCGGCGCGCACCGTCTGATCCCAGAGATCGTCCTCGCTGCAGAGCGCCACGGCTTCGACATCCTCGACCTCTCTGTCGCAGAGCCGTCGCTCGAGACGGTGTTCATCACGCTCACCGGGAGGGAGCTGCGAGACTGATGGCGATCACAGCCTCGACGACGGCACGAGCCAAAGGCGGCGTCCCCAGCTCCATCTCGGTCCACCTGCGGCCGGTCGTCACCGCGAGCTACGTCGCCCTGGGCGCGCTCTTGCTCCGCGACCTCGTCGTGCTGTGGAAGGACAAGTGGATCTTCGTGCTCCGCACGCTCGTCCAGCCGTTCCTCTTGTGCTTCGTGTTCCTCTACGTCTTTCCGAAGATCGGACAGGGCGTCGGGGGGAGGGGACCCGCAGCGGAGTCGGCCTTTGCCACCATCCTCGTCCCAGGAGTCGTCGGCATCTCCATCATGTTCCAGGGGGTGCAGTCGATCGCCCTCACCATGGCCCAGGAGTTCGGGTTCACGCGGGAGATCGAAGATCGGGTGCAGGCTCCCTGCCCGATCTGGCTCGTCGCGATCGCGAAGGTCCTCTCCGGCGCAGCCCAAGGGGTCGTCTCTGCGGCGATCGTGCTCCCGATCGCGGACGTCGTGCACGCCCAGGGAGTCCATGCGCATCTCGACTTGCACTGGTGGGTGGTCCTCACGCTGGTGCCGATCGCGTGCATCGCGATGGCGAGCTTGGGGTTGGTGCTCGGGACCAGCTTCCAGCCGCGCAACATCGGTCTCATGTTCGGGTTCATCATCCTGCCGATCACGTTCCTCGGCGGCACGTATTACTCGTGGACCACGCTGGCGCCCGTGAAGATCGACGGGTTCCACTGGCTGCAGACCTTGGTGCTGCTCAATCCCCTCATCTACGTGAACGAGGGGATGCGCGCCGCTTTCACCTCGTTTCCCCACATGCACCTTTACGTCGTCTACCCGGTGCTGGCAGGGTTCGCGGCGATACTCCTCACGATCGGGCTACGGAACTTCAGACGGCGCGTCCTGGCCTGAGGGGCGTACCCCGCCGCTGGTTGGCGCCTCGGACCATGCCTCCACCGCGCCGTTCACGCGGAGACGGACCGGATCGGACTCTTTCACGGGGCGGTTCCCAGCGACCCGAGCCACCAGCGTGCCGGGCAGGCCGGCGGTTTCCGCGCGGACGCGCACGGTGGTGTCGTGCCCGTGATAGTCGCAGCTCAGCACCCGTGCGCCAACTTCGTGGGCGGCGCCGGACTGGTCGTCGACCCTCAGGTCCAGCTGCTCGGGGCGGACCAGCACCGTCAGCCAGGCATCGGGGGGTGCAGGCCTGACGAGGGTGAGCGGCCCCAAGCCGGTCTCCACGACCGACCCCCGAGCCACCCCTGAGAGCAGGTTCGCCTCGCCGACGAACGACGCCACGTCGGCGTCCACCGGATGGTTGTAGAGCTGGAACGGCGCGTCCAGCTGCGCGATGACGCCGGCGCGCAGCACGGCGACCAGGTCGGCCGCCGACAGCGCTTCGTCTTGATCGTGCGTGACGAAGACTGCCGTCGTCCCGGATCGACGCAGGACGGCGAGCACCTCGCCGCGCACCTGGGCCCGAAGGCTCGCATCGAGGGAGGCGAACGGCTCGTCCAGCAGGACGAGGCGGGGGCCGGGCGCAAGCGCCCTGGCGAGCGCGACGCGCTGCTGCTGCCCCCCGGAGAGCTGGTGCGGGTAGCGCTTGCCGAGCGACTCCAGGCCGACCATCGCGAGGAGCTCGTCCACCCGCACGCCGCGTGCGCGGCGCGAGAGCCCGAACGCGACGTTCCTGCGCACGTCGAGGTGGGGGAAGAGGCTGCCCTCCTGCGGAACGTAGCCGATGCGACGGCGCTCCACGGCTTCGTGGTGGCGGGCGTCGTCCACGACCCTTCCGCCGATGCTGACGGAGCCGGCGTCCGGCCGCTCGAATCCCGCGAGGACACGCAGCAGCGTCGTCTTGCCGCTCCCCGAACGCCCCAGCACCGCCGCGATCTTCCCCTCGGGGACGTCGAGGTCCACCCCGGTCAGCACCGGCTGCGAACCGAACGCCTTCTTCACCCCGCGTACGAGGAGCGCGCCGCGTTCCGCCGACGACGTCATTGCCGGCGACCCGTCGCCCGGGACGGAAGGCGGTCGAAGTAGCGGGAGACGAGGTAGCTCGGCACCGCGGCGATCCCGATGATGACGAGAGCGAACGGTGCGGCCTGGCCGTAGGAGAGGTTCTTCTGGTACGCCCAGAACTGCGTTGCGAGCGTCTGCACTCCGGTCGGGATCAGGATGAGCGTCGCCGTCAGCTCCGTCACGGTCGCCAGGAACACGAGGGCCAGGGCCGCTGCGAGCCCAGGAGCCACCAACGGCAGCGTGACCCGGGCCAGCACTGCGAGCCGGCGCTGGCCGAGGGAGCGTCCGATCTCTTCGAAGCTCACCGAGGCGTGCGCGAGCGACGCGCGGACGGCCACCAAGGCGAGCGGGAAGGACCCGATCGCGTAGGCGAGCACCAACAGGGGCGTCGACTGGTAGGCGAATCCGCTCGCATAGTGCTCCGAGAAATAGACGAGGGCGAACGCGACCACGACTCCCGGTATCGCCAGGACGACGTAGCTGCTCCGTTCGAGCAGCCGCGTCGCGCGATTGGAGTGCCGAAGCGAGAGAAGGGCGACCGGGACCGCAGCGATGGTGTCGAGGAGCGCCGCGGAGCCGCTGTACAGCGCGGTGTGCCATCCAGCATCCAGCAGGGAGACGCCCGCGATCGCGTGAACACCACCCTCGAAGACCCAGTACACGCTCGAGCCGACCGGGACCCCGAGGGCGAGCCCGACCAGGGCGGCGAAGGCCGCCAGCACCGGAACCCTCGCCCGGCCGAGCCGGTGCCTGGTTGCCGCCCGCTGCGCCAGCGGACCGGTGCGCGCGGTCCGGCCCTTGCCCCGAACGGCCGCGTCCAGCGCGAGCGCCACCGCCCCGAGCACGACCAGCACGAGTGACAGGGCGGACGCAGTCTGCACGTCGAAGGAGACCTGGAACGCCGTGAAGATCTCGGTGGTGAACGTGTGGTAGCCGAGGATCTCGAAGGCGCCGTACTCGGCGAGGAGCGCGAGGGCGACCAGGACGCACCCACCGAGCACGGCACCGCGCACCTGCCCCAGCGTGATCCGCAGGAACGTCCGCACCCGGCCCACTCCCAGGCTGCGCGAGGCCTCTTCGAGGGCCGGGTCGGCGCTACGGAGGGCCGCCGCGACCGGCAGGTACACGAGGGGGTACACGGCCAGGGTCATGACCAGGACGGCGCCGCGGAAGCCCTGCACCCACGTCGACAGCGACGCCCACCCGAAGCTGACCACGAAGTCCGGGATCGCGAAGGGCACCACGACCAGGACCGCCCAGGCCCGGCGGCCGGGGAGATCGGTCCGCTCGACGCACCACGCCGCGAGGGTGCCGATCGCTGCGCAGAGCGCCGTCACCACCACGACGAGCCGAAGGGTGTTCCACAGCAGGCTGGCGGTGAGCGGCTGCCAGATGAGGTGGGCGACGGCCCCAGCTCCGACTCCGCTCGCTTCGAGGAGGAGGAACGCGAGCGGCGCGAGGAGCACCGCGACGACTGCCACGCCGGCAACCAGCAAACCCGGGGGCACGCGCAGCGAGAGACGCCGCGACGTAGAGCTAGGAGCTTCCGAGACGGATCCCTGCTCGGCGGTGCGTTGCTCGGCGGTGCGTTGCTCGGCGGTGCAACGCTCGGCGGTGCGTTGCTCGGCGGTGCGTTGCTCGGTCACAGCAGCCCCGCCTCGGTGAGCAGCGCGACCGCGCTTCGCCCGTCACCGAGCTCGCCCACGGTGATATGGCAGGGCCGCAACCGGTCGAATGGCAGCTCGGGTACCTTGGTCGTCACCCCCGAGTCGATCGGGTACTCGAAGCTGAACGACCTCGACGTGGCGATGACGTCCTGGCCCGACTTGCTGACAATGTAGGCAAGGAACCGCTGCGCGGCGGCCTTGTGCGCGGAGGACTCGAGGACGGCGGCACCGGACACGTCGATGACGTAGCCGGGATCGTGCGGGGCGAAATATGCAATCTGCGAGTGCACGTTGGAGCGCCCGATCTCCGCGCGCAGCCGGTACCAGTAGTACTGGTTGATCACCCCGAAGGCGACCTCTCCCCTGTTCACGTCGTTGGTGATGGTCTCGTCTGTTGTGTATGTGTGTGTGAAGCCGGCGACGTTCGCCTTGATGCCCTCCAACCAGGAAAGCGTTGCCGTCCTGCCGTACGCACGGTCGACAGCCGTCACGATGGGCTGGAAATCGGTCTCAGCGGCAGCGAACGCGAGCTTGCCCTTGTAGCGCGGATTCGCGAGCTGGAGCACCGACGTGGGGAGCTCGCGCCTGGAGATCAGCGCTGGGTTGTAGACGAGGACGCTCACGCGTGCCGACACGCCCACCCAGTCACCCGCAGGGGAGTCGTAATTGCGCGGCGTCTTCGCCAGGGTGCCGGCGTCCACCTTGGCCAGCAGCCCTTTGCTCTGGAGATGCTCGAGCGCAGGCGAGTTCTCCGCGTAGATCACGTCGGCTGGCGAGCGGGCCCCCTCGGCGACGATCTGATCGGCCAACGTATCCTCTGTGCCGCTTCGGACGTTGACCGTGATGCCGGTCTCCTTCTCGAAGCCCGCGACCAATGCGTCGGTGGTCTGCTGGTGCTGGCCGCTGTAGAGCGTGATCGACTGGCGAGACCCCGGCGAGGACGCCGACCCGCATGCACCGAGGGCCACCCCGAGCGCCGCCGCCACAGCCACGAGGACACCGGCGCGGATCGGGCCCCGGTGACCGCACCGCGCGGGCCGCGACTGCCGCGGCCGCGACGGCAGGGGCCTCCCCGAGCCTCGAAAGGTCGCCTGCGCGTCCACCCTGCCCACGCCGGCCTCCCGCACGTCTCATTATTAGGGTTACCTAACATTCTAAGTCAAGTCACCCTGAGGCATGCCCCGTCCGTCGGCCGAGGGCGAGAGCGGGCCCCGACGCCGCTGGTCAGCGGTGGCCAGCTTTACGCCGCGCCGAGCAGACGGGGGAGTGTCACCACCGAGTCGATCACGTGGGTGGCGCCGGCCCCGAGCAGTCGGGACCGGTCATCGGCGCCGCTGAGGACCCCGGCCACCACCGAGGCGCCGGCGCGCAATCCCGTCGTGACGTCCGCTGCGGTGTCCCCGGCCACCGCGACCGCCTGCACAGCGTCGACCCGGAGCCGGAGCACCGCCGTCAACACCATGTCGGGGAAGGGTC
>JAJYGM010000286.1 GCA_021785095.1 Actinomycetes bacterium | reverse complement strand
CGTCGTCATGCCCGCGTAGCGGGCGACCCCGTGCTGGCGGTGGACGACGTAGCCACCCGGACCGAGGTCGTCGAAGAACCCGTCGGTCGGCCGGACCCTCGGACGGGCGCGTCGGTGGGCCGCGCGCCGGCCGGTGACGTCGGTCTCGGAGAGGACGGCGACGCGCGCGCCCGGGAGCGAGAACCCGGCGGAGAGCGAGGCCGTCACCACGCGCGCGCCCGCCGTCCCCGCGGCGCGCTCGGCGGCCGGGGCGACGACGCCCTCTTGGGCCAGCACCCCTGCGAGGCGGGACGTGCCGAGCGCGGTGGTCGAGCACAACGTGACGGAGAAGCCCTCCTCGACGAGGGTGCGCACCTGGCGGGCCAGCCGGGCCGCGTCGCCGGCGACGTGCTCGAAGCCCCGCACCGTGACGGTCGGCGTGTCCGGCGTGCCGGCGACGGGGACGATCGCGAGCGACGCCGCCTTCGTCCGGTCGAGCAGGCGGGAGAACGGGAGGTGGAGACGCGGGAAGACCGAGCCCGGGGCCTCCCCACCGTCCGCTCCGGCCACCCCGGCCACCTCGGCCACCTCGGCGCGAGGCCGCGCGCCCCAGGTCGCCGCCAACGTGTCGGCGAGCGCGGCTTCTTCGGTGACGACCTCGAGCGCACGGTCTCGGACGCGGCGAGGCTCGATCACCACCACCTGGGAGCGCTCGTCCAAGAGGTCCGTGAGCAGCTCCTCGTCCGGCTGGAGCCACGGCAGCCACGACTCCATGCCGTCGAACGGGTCGCCGTCTGCGAGGCGCTCCCAGTGCCGCCGGCCCCACGGCTCGGACTCGGCGAGCTGGGCCGACCGGGCTCGCACCTCGTCGGTGAGCACGAGCTCACGGCAGCCGTAGACCACGGCAGCGTCGAGCGCACGCGTCGCCCGTTGGTCGGACACGTCGAAGGAGGTCAAGCGGTCGACCTCGTCGCCGAAGAGGTCGACGCGCACCGGCGCGTCGGACGTGGACGGGAAGACGTCGAGAATGCCGCCGCGCACTGCGAGCTCCCCGCGGTGCTCGACCTGAGGCTCCCGGCGGTAACCCGCGGCAGCGAGCCACGACACCGTCTCTCGGACGTCCAGACGAGCCCCCCGTCGTACGACGAGCGGCCCGCCGATCTCCCGCCAGGGCGCCAGCCGCTGCAGCAGCGCGCGCACCGACGCGACGACGAAGGTCGGGCGGCGTGGCGGCGAGCCATCGTCCCCTGCCCTCCCGGCGAGCGACCACATCACCGCGAGGCGCTGGCCCATCGTCGCGACGTCCGGGCTCACCCTCTCGAAGGGAAGCGTCTCCCACGCGGGCAGCCGGACCACCGGGTCGGACAGCGCGCCCGCGACCGCGAGCCCCGGGTCGCGCGAGTCGTGCGAGTCGTGGGAGTCGTCTCCGCCTCCCGCCTCGGGCTCGGCGGCGACGAAGCAGGCCAGATCGGCGGCGAACCGGTCGGCGTCGGCCTCCGTCGCGGTGACGACGAGCAACGGACGGCGGTCGGCAAGCCGCGCGAGACCGGCGACCGCGAACGCCTGCGCCGGGCCGGCGACCGCGAGGGTCGCGTCGGGGGCTCCGACGATCCGAGTGAACGACTGCTCGTGGCGCAGCGCGCCGGTCAGCGGCGCAAGCGGTGCGCTCGGCGCCTCGGAGGGCAACGCCGGCTCGACGGGCCCGGTGGGCCCGGCCGACGAAGGCGCAGGGGCCGAACGGGGAGCCGTCTTCGGTGTCGAAGGACGCGGACCGGCCAAGGGGGCGGCCTCAACCCTCGCCGTTGCACCGGTTCATCGCAGCGTCCACCCCGTCGCTCACGACGATCTCGACCGCGTCGGCGGCGGCCTCGATCGCGCCGTCCAGCAGCTCGCGCTCGGCCTTGCCCGGCCTCCGCAGCACGAAGTCCGCTCCGCGCTGACGCCCCGGCGGCTTCCCGATCCCGATCCGCACACGAACGAACTCGACGGTGTGGAGGTGGTCGCGGATCGACTGGAGCCCCTTGTGGCCCGCGAGCCCGCCCCCGAGCTTGACCCTGATCCGTCCCGGCGGGAGGTCCAGCTCGTCGTGGAGGACGACGACGCGGGACGGGTCGTCGATGCCGAACCGGCGCATGAGGGGGCGAACGGCGGCGCCGGACTCGTTCATGTAGGTGTTGGGCACGGCCAGCGCGACCCGCGCGCTCCCGATCCTGATCTCCTCGACGACCGCCCGCTGGCCCTTCTCCGGCCGCAGGCGGCCGGAGCCGCGTCGGCGCGAGAGCGCGCGCACGGCCTCTGCACCCACGTTGTGCCTCGTGCCGTCGTAGTCGGGGCCCGGGTTCGACAGGCCGACCACGAGCACGTCGGCCGGCGTGCCGCGCCGGGGCCCTTGTTCCGCAGCGCGGCCACGGCCGGGGCCACGGCCGCCGAAGAGCGGCGCCAGCGCCTAGCCCTCTTGCTGCGCTGCGGAGCCGGATGACCCGCCCTCGGCGGACGGCCCCCCAGCGGCTCCGGATTCGGCAGAGGCCCCCTCGGCACCTTCCACCGCCTGGACCCTCGGCGGAACGCCGGACACCAACGGGACGTCGGCGTCGAGGTCGACGGTCACCCCGTCTTGGAGCACGAGGTCGCCGACACGGATCACGGTGCCGATCGTGAGCGCAGAGATGTCGACTTCCACGTGCGTCGGGATGTCCGCCGGCCTCGCACGCACCGGAAGAGCGAACAGCTGCTGGTCGACCAGCCCGTCGCCGTGGTGCACCTCGACCGCCTCCCCGACGAGCGTGACCGGGACGTCCGCGGCGACGATCTCGTCGCGACGGACGATCTGGAAGTCGATGTGCGTGACCGTCCCGCTCACCGGGTGGCGCTGGAGCTCGCGGGCGATCGCGAGGTACGTCTTGCCCCCCGCGCGGAGCGAGAGGAGGGCGTTGGCTCCCGCAGAGCCCGAGAGCGCGATGCGCAGGTCACGGCCTACGACCGCCACGGGGACAGGCTCGGCGCCGTGGCCGTACACGATGCCCGGGATCTTCCCTTCGGCGCGGAGCCGCCGGGAGGCGGGCGAGCCGAGCGGCCTTCCGGCCTCGGCTTCCAGGACGATCTCGGGCATGGGGTCTCCTTCGGGGGAACCTGGAACGACTCGGCGGCATCACCACCGGACTCGCCGCCGACGCGTGCCCGACCTTTCGAGGGAGCGGTGCACGCTGGGCGAACGGCCGTCAAGCGTAGCGTGCGGGCGGATGGTTCCTCCACCGGGGCCCGGCGCGCTCTCCACCTCGGCGGCTCAGGCCAGGTTCTCACCGCCGAAGATCTCCGAGACCGAGGTGTCCTCGAAGACCGCGTCGATGGCGTCGGCGATCACCTTGGCCACCGACAGCACCTCGAGCTTCTCGAACACGCGGTCCTCGGGGATCGGAAGCGTGTCGGTCACCACCACCCTCGAGACGGGCGCAGACTTCAGGCGGTCTGCCGCTGGGTCGGAAAGGACGCCGTGGGTAGCCATCGCCCAGATGTCGGAGGCGCCGGCGTCCGCGAGCAGCTCGGCGGCGGCCGCGACCGTGCCTGCGGTGTCGATCATGTCGTCGATGATCACGCAGCGACGGCCGGCGACGTCGCCGACGACGTGGCGCGCTTCGACCTGGTTGGCCGTGCCCCTCGGGCGCGTCTTGTGCACGAGGGCGAGGTCCGTCCCGAGATGCTGGCTGTAGCGTTCGGCGACCTTCACGCGGCCAGCGTCGGGCGCCACGACGACGATGTCCCCCGAGCAGTCGGAGATCCGCTCGCGCAGGTAGGCCTCGAGGACCGGCGTCGCCGTCAAGTGGTCGAAGGGAACGTCGAAGAACCCCTGGATCTGGCCCGAGTGGAGGTCGACGCTCACCACGCGGTCCGCCCCGGCGGTGGACAGCATGTCCGCCACGAGCTTGGACGTGATGGGCTCCCTTCCCGTCGACTTCCGATCCTGCCGGGAGTAGCCGTAATAGGGGCACACGGCGGTGATCCGCTTCGCCGACGCCCGCTTCGCCGCATCGATCATGATCAGCTGCTCCATGAGGGAGTCGTTGACCGGCCCGCAGTGCGTCTGCACGATGAAGACGTCGCAACCGCGCACCGACGAGTCGTAGCGGCAGTGGATCTCCCCGTTCGCGAACTCCCGGAGGTTCGCCTCGCTCAACTCGACGCCGAGGTGGGCCGCGATCTGCTGCGCGAGGCCCGGGTGCGAGCGGCCCGAGACGAGGACGAGCCGGCGCCGCGGAATGAACTCCACGCCGGTGACGCTACCTCTTCGCATCGAAGGGCGCGGCCAGGTCTTCCACGGCATGGACATGAACGGTCGATCGGGCCTACCAGGTCGGCTCGTCGGAACCGAAAGTCCCGGCCGGGCCGGCGTGAAGCCGTCCCGCGTCCCCGCCGAGGCTCGTGAACGGCGGGACCGTGTCCCCGGGCGCGACCTCGGCTCCCGGCCCGAGCGTCGCAAACGGGCCGACCCGGGCGCCGGGACCGATCACGGCGCCGATGCAGACGCTGTTGCGGACCTCTGCCCGCTCGCCGACCTGCGTGTCGACCAGCGTGGACTCGGGACCGATCTCGGCGGCTTCGCCGACCGTGCACTCGCCACGAAGGATCACGCCCGGCAGCAACGACACGTCGGTCGAGAGCTGGACGTCGGCGTCGACATAGGTGCGCTCGGGATCCCACATCGTCACGCCGCGGCGCATCCAGCGCTCGTTGATGCGATCGCGCAGCTCCGCCTCTGCAGCAGCGAGCTGTGCACGGTCGTTGACGCCTGCAGCCTCCATCGGGTCTGCGACGACGAGCGCCTCCACGCCGTAGCCGGCGTCGGACAGCACCTCGATGACGTCCGACAAGTAGTACTCGCCCTGCTCGTTGGCGGGCCTGAGCCGCCGGAGCGAGGGGGCGAGGACGCTCCGCCGGAAGCAGTAGATCGACGTGTTGATCTCGGTGATCGTCTTCTCCTCGCTGCTCGCGTCCCGGTCCTCGACGACGCGCACGACCGTGCCGTCCTTCCCGCGCACGATGCGGCCGTAGCCGCCGGCCTCGTCGACATCGGCCGTCAGCAGGGTTGCGCCTGCGTGCCGCTCGCGGTGATGACGCACCAGCGCGGCGAGCGTCGGGGGACGGACGAGCGGCGTGTCGCCCGGCAGGACGACCACGTCCCCCTCCTGGTCGTCGGCGGATGTCGCGTCGTCGAGCAACCCGGTCAGACCGACGGCGGCGGCGTCGCCGGTTCCGAGCTGCTCGTGCTGGGTGACGAGCTCGAGGGAGAAGTTCTTCGGCGCATGGTCGACGAGCGTACGACCGACCCACTCCGCGCCATGGCCGACCACCACCACGGCGCGGTCGATGTCGAGCTCCGCCAGCGCGTCGAGCACGTGGAGGACCATCGGCCGACCGCAGAGCCGGTGGAGCGGCTTCGGTCGCTGCGATCGCATGCGGGAGCCTTCTCCTGCTGCGAGGACGATGGCGGAAAGGGGGCCGAAGCTCATGCCGTCCAATCTTGCCCCGATGGGCGTCCGCGAACACGCACCGTCGCCCGAGCGAGAAGAGCGCGGGGGCGCCCCTGGTTGCGGTGGCACTGGCCGGCGAGGCGCCCGCTCGAGTCCCGGCACCCTCGACCGGGTGGTGGTCGGCGCCGGAGCGGGACAGTGGCACGAGCGGCACGAGCGGGACAGTGGCACGAGCGGGACAGTGGCACGAGCGGGACAGTGGCACGAGCGGACCAAGCGCCGGCGGCTGCGATCGCGCGCGACGCGTTCCGGGGGGAGGGCTCGAACCTCCAACATCCGGCTCCAAAGGCCGACGTTCTGCCAGTTGAACTACCCCGGAGACGGGGTCCATTCAACCAGGTCGAGCGAGCGCAGACTTCCCGCTAAGAAGTTCCGAAGATCGAACGACGAAGGAGATCGGCAGGCCCGCTGCAACGGTAATGTCGCAAGGGCACGCAGATTGCGGCCCATGGCGCCGAGTCCGAGCCGTCGTCGCGGGAAAGGAGACGGCGAAGGTGCGGATCCTCGTGGTCGACGACGACCCCGGTGTGCGGACCGCGCTCGACCGCGCGCTCCGGCTCGACGGCTACGAGGTCACGACCGTCGCGGACGGCGAGGCGGCCTTCGCGTCGCTGGCGCTCGAGGCGCCGGACGCGATGGTGCTCGACCTGGGCCTTCCGGGGATCGACGGCCTCGACGTCGCACGGCGCATGCGCGAGGCGGGTGACGACACGCCGATACTGATGCTCACCGCCCGTGACGCCGTGAACGACCGCGTGCTGGGCCTGGACGCCGGCGCGGACGATTACGTCGTGAAGCCGTTCGCCTTGGCGGAGCTCGAGGCGCGCCTGCGCGCGCTGCTTCGGCGGCGGCCGGCCGACGGAGTCGGGTCGTTGCGCTTCGCCGACCTGTCCCTCGACCTCGGCACGCGCGAGGCGCGGCGCGCCGAACGAGGCTTCACCCTCACGCGCATCGAGTTCGACCTGTTGGAGCTCTTCCTGCGCCATCCCAGGCAGGTGCTCACC
>JAJYGM010000100.1 GCA_021785095.1 Actinomycetes bacterium | reverse complement strand
CCGATCCCGCCCGGCGCCACGGTGGCGATGGCCGTCGCCGAGGAGGACCAGGTGGCCGACACGGTGAGGTCCTGCGTGCTGCCGTCGGAGTAGTGCCCGGTGGCGGTGAAGGCCTGCGACAGGCCGGGGGGGAGGCTCGCCGTCGCCGGCGTGACGGCGATGCTCTGGAGCGTCGCGGCGGTGACCGTGAGCGGGTCTTGCGCGCTGACGCCAGCGAGGGTGGCGGAGATGGTGGACTGGCCGACCGCGACCGCGGTGGCGACGCCGCCCGCGCCGATGCTCGCGACGGTCGCCGGCGTCGAGGACCAGGTCACGTTCGCGGTGATGTCGTGCGTGGAGCCGTCGGAGTAGCTCCCGGTGGCCGTGAACTGCAGCGTGAGCCCCAGCGGGAGGGTCGGGCTGGGCGGTCCGACGACGATCGACCGGAGCGTCGCGGGCACCACGGCCACGCCGATGCTGCCCGTCTTGCCGCCGAAGGTGGCCGTCACCTGCGTGCTGCCCTGGGCCACGCCCTTCACGAGCCCCGTGGCGACGGTGGCGGCGGCCTGGGTCGTCGACGACCAGGTGGCGGAGGCGGTGAGGTCCTGGCTCGTGCCGTCGGAGTAGTGCCCCGTCGCGGTGAGCTGCACGGTGAGCCCCACGGTGAGGTCCACGGTGAGCCCCACCACGACCGCCGAGCTCGGCGCGGTGACGCTGATCTGCTGGAGCGTCGCCGCGGTCACCGTGAGCGTGGTGCTCGCCGAGATCGAGCCGACGACCGCCGTGATCGTGGTCGTTCCGGGCGCGTCGCCGGACGCCAGGGAACCCGTCATGTGGGCGACCGTCGTGACGGAGGAGGACCAGGTCGCGCTCGAGGTCACGTCGCCCGTGGTCCCGTCCGAGTAGGTCCCCATGGCGGTGAACTGGACCGTCAGCCCCTTCGCCACCGAGGGGTTCGTGGGCGAGACGGTGATCGACCGGAGCGTGCGCTGGGCGACCGTGGAGGACTGATCGCAGGAGTTGGTGGCGCCCGGTCCCCAGAAGTGCTGTGCGAACGTCATGAGCTGGGTGCAGTTCACCTGCACCGGGCCCTCGTCGAGCGTGCCGGAGGCCTGGCCCGTCGGGTTGGTGGCGAGACACTCGGCGTCGCCGTTGCAGTTCCAGTGGTAGTACCAGTCGCCACCACCTCCACCTCCGCTGCTGCAGGCCAGGAGGAGCAGGATGGGGACGAGCGCGGCGGTCGCGCCGCGGCGGTTCTGGTGAGCGACGGTTCCTGGTGCCATTCTCTTCCCCGTGGTTGATACCCGGTTCGGGTGCGGCGAACTGTTCCTCGTGGCTCCGCGATGCGTCAACCTTCCGCACACACACACATGTTCAGCCATCGAAGCCTTCCACGCCGCGCACGCCATCCACATCCCACGAACATGTCACGTGGAATCCAGGGAGCTCGAGGCAGGTTCCCGCCGGAACCTGGGCTCGACCGACCCGGGTCGCGCCGGGGAGATCTGGTACCGACGGGGGGTGGCCCCGTCCGTCGAGGCGCAACCTCGCCCAGGTACCTGGCGAATTCCCGAACACGCAATGGCGGAGCCGCTGATGGTGCATCATTTGCAATTTTCCCGGATGCCGGTCAGCGAGGTTCGCGCCGTCGCCACGGGGGGAGGGAGCGACATGCCGGATCGCTTTTCGAAGGAGCGCGAGCGGCTCTGTCCCGACTCGGCCTCGGTACCCCGCATCGGGGTCCAGCCGATCGACGACCAGCACCTCCTCCTGCTGGAGCACGCGCGCCGCTTCGAGGACTCGCTGCGCCGCCGCGATGCCTCGGGCGAGACGGCACGGCTCTTCGCCTTCCTCTCCGACTACGCGCGCTTCCACTTCGAGGACGAGGAGGCGCTCATGCGGTCGGTGGGCTACCCGGCCCTCGAGGCGCACGCGCGGCAGCACGCGGAGCTGACCGCCCGGCTTCGCTCGCTCGAGCATCACTTCGAGGACGAGGGCGACTCCGCGTCGCTGATCGCCGTGCTCTCGGGGCTGGTGAGGCGCTGGCTGGTGGAGCACCTCGCCGGCACCGATCAGGAGCTGGGCCGCTTCCTCCGGGAGCACCCACCGTGAAGAGCGGAGCGCTCCGGCGCGTCGGCGCGGGCGCCGTGCGACGCTTTGTCGCATGCCGGGCGCGTGTCATGCCGGGCCGGATTCGTGACAGGGCGCTCCCCGTGGGGAAAATGAGCCCATGCCCCGATATCTACTGCTCCTGGTCGCAGCTGCCGCGCTGGCCTGCTCGTCGCCCGAATGCCCCACCCAGTCGGGCTTGACCTCCTGCGGCTACTGCAACCTGGACGCCGCGACGAGCAGCAACCCGCACGCGGGGAAGTGCACCTACTGCTCGGGCTCCTGCAGCGCGGACCCCTGCAGCCTGACCTGCGGGAGCTCGAGCGGGACCGGCTCCTGCGACGCCTCCTGGGTCTCGAAGTGCGGGACCACCTCGAACGGGATCATGTTCGTCGGCCAGCCCTGGCCGCAGTCGTGCGGGAGTTGCCCCAGCGGCACGCACCAGTCGGGCGTGGACAACGTCACGGCGGGCGGGCCCTACTACATCTGCAGCTGCAACTGAGCCGCGGAGACCGGGCCTCTACCCGGCCTCGACGAAGTCGTACTCACCGGTGGCCTGCACGAGCAGGTAGCGAGCGGGGCGGTCGCTCCCGTTCACGACCTTGTGCAGGCGCCCGGGCGCCACGTCGCACCTGTTCCCGGGCCGCAGCTCGACGGCCGCATCCGGCGCGCGCAGCGAGACCTCGACCCCCTCGTCGAGCCCGAACATGAAGTCCGTGACGTGGCGGTGGAGGTGCCACGGCGTGCCTCCTCCGGGCGCCAGCGTCATCACCCGCACGCGGACGTCCGCGGTCTCGACGAGCCACTCCATCGCTGCCGGCTGGGCCATGGTGCTCACCTCCGGAACGGGCCGGCGTGGAGCCTGCCCGAACGACCTGACGGCGTGGATATGCAGCGCCGCCCCGACCTTCGCCAGCGCGGGCGGAGGCGGCGTGTGGCGGCGGCGGAGGGACGGCTCGCCGGGGTCATCCCCTCGTGGCACTCTCGGGCCCATGACGGCGGGTCGTCACTCCGACGCCGGTTCGCGCTCCACCGCGCCGCCCGCGCGGACGCTGGAGGGCGTCCTCGAGCGCGTCACCTACGTCAACGAGGAGAACGCCTGGAGCGTCGTGAAGCTGGAGGTCCCGGGCAAGAGGGAGCTGGTGACGGTGGTCGGGAACCTGCTCGGCGCCCAGCCCGGCGAGAGCCTCCGGCTCCGGGGGACGTGGACCGTGGACCGGAAGTACGGGGAGCAGTTCAGGGCCGACGGCTACGTCACGGTGAAGCCGGCGACGCTGGTCGGGATCGAGAAGTACCTCGGCTCGGGCCTCGTCCGCGGGATCGGCAAGGTGATGGCGAAGCGCCTCGTCGAGCAGTTCGCCCTCTCGACCCTGGAGGTCATCGAGCAGCAGCCCGAGCGTCTCCGCGAGGTGGACGGCATCGGCCCCGTCCGCAGCGCGCGCATCGCGAAGGCATGGACGGAGCAGCGACGGATCAAGGACGTGATGGTCTTCCTGCAGTCCCACGGCGTCTCCAGCACCTTCGCCGTCAAGATCTTCAAGCGTTACCAGGACCGCTCCATCGCGGTGGTCAAGGAGAACCCCTACCGGCTGGCGGTGGACATCTTCGGCATCGGCTTCAAGTCCGCCGACCGGATCGCCGCCCAGCTCGGGATCGCGCCCACCTCCCCGGAGAGGGCGCAGGCCGGAGTTCTGCACGCCCTCGGCGAGCTGTCGGGCGAGGGGCACGTCTTCTACCCCCGCCCGCAGCTCGTCGAGGCGGCGGCCGCGCTGCTCGAGGTGCCGGCCGCCGGCGTGGAGGAGGCCGTGACGGCGCTCGCGGAGGCCGGACAGGTCGTGGTCACGGCGACGGCCGGTCGCGAGGAGACGGCCGTCTACCTCGCCTCGCTGCACCGGGCGGAGCGCGGCGCCGCGGAGCTCGTCCGTGGGCTCCTGGGCCGACCGGTGCGCCCGGTCGCCATCGACGTCGAGCGGGCCATCGCCTGGTTCGAGGAGCAGCGGACGATCGCCCTCGCGCCGGAGCAGCGGGAGGCCATCCGGCGCGCCGTCGGGAGCAAGGTCCTCGTCGTCACGGGCGGACCGGGCACCGGCAAGACCACGCTCGTGAACGGGATCATCCGGATCCTGGAGCGGAAGGGGCGCCGCATCCTGCTCGCGGCGCCCACCGGCCGCGCCGCGAAGCGCATGGCCGAGACGACGGGGCGCGAGGCGAGGACGCTCCACCGTCTGCTGGAGTTCGACCCGAAGACGATGAGGTTCCAGCGCGACCGCGAGCGGCCGCTGGACGCCGACCTCGTCATCGTGGATGAGGCCTCGATGATCGACGCGGTCCTCGCCTACGACCTGCTGAAGGCCCTGCCGCCGCCGTGCCAGCTGCTCCTGGTGGGCGACGTCGACCAGCTCCCGTCGGTGGGGCCGGGGAGCGTGCTGCAGGAGGTGATCCGCTCCGGGGTGGTGGACGTGGTCCGGCTGGAGCACATCTTCCGCCAGGCCGAGGCGAGCCTCATCGTGGTGAACGCGCACCGGGTGAACCACGGGGAGCTGCCCCGGCTCCCGCCGGCGGGGGCGAGCGCCGACTTCTTCTTCGTCGAGAAGGAGGAGCCGGAGGAGGTGCTGGAGGCGGTGAAGCAGCTCGTGAAGGAGCGGATCCCGAAGCGGTTCGGGTTCGACCCGGTGCAGGAGATCCAGGTGCTCACGCCGATGCACCGCGGGATCCTGGGCGCGGCGAACCTGAACGCCGAGCTGCAGGCGCTGCTCAACCCGCGGGGGCCGGCCGTCGTCCACGGGACGCGCCTCTACCGCGCCGGCGACAAGGTCATGCAGATCCGGAACGACTACGACCTCGAGGTCTTCAACGGCGACATCGGGACCCTCGAGCGCGTCGACGAGGAGGAGCGCACGGTGTCGGCGCTCTTCGACGGGCGCCGGGTGGCGTACGACCGCGCCGACCTCGACGAGCTCGTCCTCGCCTACGCCTGCTCCATCCACAAGTCGCAGGGCAGCGAGTACCCGTGCGTCGTGCTGCCGGTGCACACGCAGCACTACGTCATGCTCCAGCGGAACCTGCTCTACACCGGCATCACCCGGGCCCGGCGGCTGGTCGTCCTGGTGGGCTCGCGGCGGGCGCTGGCCGTGGCCGTGAAGAACGACCGGACGTCGGCGCGCCACACGCAGCTCGCGGCGCTGCTGGCGGGGGCGTGAGGCGCACGGCCGCCGCGGGCTACGGGCCGACGTTCGCGGTCCAGCCGCCGTCCACCACGACGGCCTGGCCGTTGACGAAGGCCGCCTCGCGCGACGCGAGGAAGAGCGCGAGGGTCGCGATCTCCTCCGGCGTGGCGAGCCGGCGCGCGGGCGTGCGCCGCTCGATGGCCTCCACGTCGAGGCGGCCGTCGCGGACGAGCGACTCGACGAGCTCGGTCCGGACGTAACCCGGCGCGAGGGCGTTCACCCTGAGCCCCAGCGGGGCCCACTCCACCGCGAGCGAGCGCGACAGGTTCACGACCGCCGCCTTCGTCGCGCAGTAGGCCGCACGGCTCCCGGCGGCGACGACCCCGTACATGGACGCGACGTTGAGGATGACCCCGCGCTTCCGGGCCACCATCCTCCGCGCCGCCGCCTGGTCGCACAGGAAGACGCCGGTGAGGTTCACGTCCACCACCCTGCGCCACTCCTCGAACGTGAGCTCCAGGGTGGGCCGGTTCGCCGCGATCCCGGCGCTCGCGAAGAGCACGTCCACCGCGCCGAACGCCTCGCCCGCGGCGGTGAAGGCCCGCTCGACCGCGACCGGATCCGTCACGGAGCCCGCCGACGAGATCACCTCCGCCCCCGCCCGTCGCAGCTCCGCGGCGGCGGCGTCCAGCCTCGCCGGGTCCACGTCGAGGAGCGCGAGCCGGGCGCCGCACGCGGCGAACGCGCGCGCCGTCGCGAGGCCGATGCCGCTGGCGGCGCCGGTGACGACGACCGCCTGCCCTTCGAGGTCCGGGTGCCTCGCCGCCCCTGCCGGCGACGGAGCGGCCTGCTTCGCGGTCGTCATCGGGTGATCCCTCCCGGCCGCGGCGCCGGGCGGCCCGGCGATCATCGATGCCACACCTGCGCCCGGCCTGGCCACGCCCGATCGGGCCCTCACCGGGAGGCGGACAGGGGCCGGTCCTTCACCGCCTCGACGTCGAGCGCGATGGTGACCTCGTCCCCCACCGCGGGGCCGGCCTCGACCACCTTGTTCCAGGTGAGGCCGAAGTCCTTGCGGCTGATCGTCGTCGTCGCCGAGAAGCCGCGCCGCGCCTCGCCGGACATGCCCTTCACCTCGGGGGTGACGGCCACCTCGAGCGTGACCGGCCTCGTGACGCCGTGGAGCGTCAGGTCGCCGGTGACGTCCAGCCGGCCCTCGGCGGCCCGGACGACCCTCGTCGACCTGAAGGTTATGGTGGGGTACCTGGCGGCG
>JAJYGM010000289.1 GCA_021785095.1 Actinomycetes bacterium | reverse complement strand
CCGATCTTACGGGCGCGCCTTCCGACGGCGGTCGGCGCGGGGGATTCCGCGACGGTCCTGTTCGTCACCGATGCCCGGGGGGACGACGCGATCGAGATCGTGCCGGCGCACGGCCCGCTGCCCGAAGACCGCCGCCGCATCGGCGCAGGCGCGCTCGGCAGGGTGCTCGACCTCGCCGTGTCCCCCGACGCCGCGCACGCGGCGGTCGCGACGCACGACGGGCGCGTCGTGCTCGTCCGCCTCGACGACGGCGAGCTGCGAACGGTGTCCTCGTCGTCGCACGGCGACGCGAGTGGCCTCACGTTCTCACCAGATTCGCGCTACGTCGCCTGGTCGGAAGCAGGCCCTGACCCGCTTCGGCACATCAGGCTGGCCGAGATCGCCACTGGGGACACCGTCGAGGTCACCCCGCTTCGCTTCGTCGACGACGAGCCGGCGTTCAGCACCGACGGCAAGTACCTCGCCTTCCTCTCGACCAGGACGCTCGATCCCCTCTACGACGCGTTCGTCTTCGACCTCTCGTTCGTCGCGGGGGTTCGCCCGTACCTCGTCCCGCTCGCGGCGACGACGCCTTCTCCCTTCGACGCCGAGCCGCACGGGCGGCCGAGGCACGGCGCAGCGGAGGCCGACGGGAAGGCGGCGCACGGCGAGAAGGGCGCGACGGCGGCGCGCGGCGGGGGCGGCGGCGACGCGGCCGGAGGCGGCCAGGGGGTCGAGGCCCCTGGCGCAGGAGACGCCGTCGGGCACGGGGCAGGAGACGCCGTCGGGCACGGCGCAGGAGACGAAAGCGAACTGGCCGAGGCCCCGGAGCCGGCCCAAGTGCGGATCGACAGCGAAGGGCTGACCGAGCGCGTCGTCCCCTTCCCCGTCGCCGCAGGACGGTACGCCCAGCTCCGTGCCGCCCACGACGGCTTCCTCTGGCTGTCCGAGCCCATCGAGGGCACCCTCGGCGAAGGGCGCGCAGGGATCGGAGCGAAACCAGGTCGTGCGTGGCTCGTCAGGTTCGACCTTTCGAAGGGCCACGAGTCGCACCTCGTCGACGCGCTCGACTCCTACGACGTGAGCGGCGACGGCAAGACCATCGTGGTACGCGACGCTGCGCATCTGCGTGCGCTACCCGCGGACCACCGGGTGGAGACATCTCCGCACGACGACCCCTCGCCGGATGTCGTCGACATCGACTCGAGCCGCGTCCGTGTCGAGATCGACCCGCCTCGTGAGTGGGCCCAGATGTACGAGGAGGCGGCGCGCCTCATGCGCGACCACTTCTGGGTCGCCGACATGGCCGGTGTCGACTGGGACGGCGTGATCACGCGCTACCGCCCGCTGCTCGACCGGATCGCGACGCGCGACGATCTCTCCGAGCTCCTGTGGGAGGTGCACGGAGAGCTCGGGACGTCGCACGCGTACGAGACGCCGCCTCCCCGACCCGTAGAGGAGGAGCGCGCCCTCGGTCTCCTCGCGGCCGACCTGGAGAGAGGGGGGGACGGGACCTGGCGCATCGTACGGTTGCTACCCGGAGAGTCCTCGGTGCTGGGCGCGCGGGCGCCCCTGCTCGCGCCGGGAACCGGGATCAGGCCGGGCGATGCGATCCTGGCCGTGGACGGCAGACCGGTCGACCCGGTGCTCGGCCCGGCCGCCAGCCTCGTCGGCGCCGCAGAGAAGCCGGTCGAGCTGACCGTGCGTGACGCTGCCGGGTCGACGCGCGAGGTCGTGGTCGAGCCGCTCGGCGACGAGCGACCCTTGCGGTACCAGCATTGGGTCGCGGGACGCCGAGAGCACGTGCATGCCATGACCGATGGCCGCGTCGGCTACGTGCACATCCCCGACATGGTCGCGGCCGGGTGGGCGGAGCTCCACCGGGACCTGCGCGTCGAGGTCGCCCGCGAGGGGCTCGTCATCGACGTGAGGGACAATCGCGGCGGGCACACCTCGTCGCTCGTGCTCGAGACGCTCGGCAGGACGGTGCGCGCGTGGGACGTCGGCCGCCACATCGGCCCGATGACCTACCCGCCGAACGCGCCGCGCGGCCCGCGAGTCCTCGTCACGAACGAGCAGGCCGGTTCGGACGGAGACATCGTCACTGCAGGGTTCCGCCAGCTCGGCCTCGGCCCGATCGTCGGCACCCGCACGTGGGGAGGGGTCATCGGGATCGACGGCCGCTACACGCTCGTGGACGGGACCAGCGTGACCCAGCCGCGATACTCGTTCTGGTTCGCCGACGTCGGATGGAGCGTGGAGAACCATGGCGTCGACCCCGACGTCGAGGTGCCCAGGACGCCGCAGGACTGGGCGGCGGGCAGGGACCCGCAGCTGGACCGCGCGATCGCCCTGGTGCTGGAAGCGCTCAGCCGCACCCCGGCCGCGGTGCCGCCGGACGTCGCCACGCGCCCCTCACGCGTTCCCCCACCTCTCGCTCCGCGCCCGTAGGTCCCCCGCGCTCAGGAGGGGGCACCGGGCATCGCAACGACGGCCTTCAACAGATGCGGGCCGTCGTTGCGCACGGAGCCCACCTCCACGCTCACGGGGTGGTGCACGAGAACGCCTCTCCTGGGTTCGAGGAGCGCGCGCCGCACCTCGTCCTCGCCGAGGGCGGGATCGAGCCAGCGCTCCCAGTCCTCCGGCTCGAGCACCACGGGCTGGCGGTCGTGCACGGGCATGTCGGGGCCCGCCCTCGAGGTGAGCACGGTCGCCGTCAGCCGGCGGTCGTCGCCTCGTTCCCAGTGCTCCCAGAGCCCGGCGAGCACGACAGGTTCGCCGTCCGCGCGCTCGAAGTAGTACGGCTGCTTGCGCGGGGACCCCGGGACCGCAGCCCACTCGTAGAAGCCGTCCACCGGGACGAGAAGGCGGCGCCGGCGGAACGCCTGCCGATACATCGGCCTCGTCGCCACCGACTCTGCACGCGCGTTGAAGGTGCGCGCGGCCGCCTTCGGGTCGTCGCACCATCCCGGCAGCAGGCCCCACAGGTACGACGAGAGCACGCGCTCGCCGTGGCGCTCGCGTACCCCGAGAACCGGCGCGCTCGGCCCGATGTTCCAGCTGGGGCGCCAGTCGAGCTCGGCGTCGATGAGAGCTCCGAGGCGCTGCGCGTACCGGCTCGGTTCACTCTGCGCGATCCGCCCGCACACCCTGCCAGGGTACGGCAGTTGAGCAGGCGGCGGCCGAGCTGCGGCCTCAGTCCCCGTCCCTGTCGCCCGGGACCGCCGGAGCGCCCAGGACCGCAGTTCGCCGGAGACCGGCATCCGCGGGGTCGGCGAAGAGGTCGCGGGCCGCGGCCCCGAGGGCGACGAGGAGCTCGCGATCCCGTTCGTAGGTGAGCAGGCGCGCGGCACCTGCGAGATCGACCCACCGCAGCTCGTCCACCTCGCGCCCGGGCGCGAACTCGCCGGACTCCACCTCCATGACCCAGTACGCGACGACCTTCAGGCGATCCTTTCGGTCGCGGTACTCGGTGTGGCCGACGAAGGAGCCGAGGCGGCAGGTAAAGCCGCTCTCCTCGGCAACCTCGCGGATCGCGCACTCCTCCAACGTCTCGCCCCGTGCGAGCTTCCCCTTCGGGAAGGTCCAGTCCAACCGCTCCGGGCGGTGAACGACGGCAGCCTGCAACTCACCTCCGGGCGTGCGACGGACGACCATCCCACCGGCCGCACGGACGATCGCCTCGCGTGGCTTGTCCAGGAGCATGGTGGCCGCGCTCGACGCCATCGCCCGGGAGCCTACCGGTGGACTCCTCGCGCGGTGGTGCATTCCGCCTGCCGGCGAGCGTCACCGTCTCTCGACTCGCGTCGAACTGTCTGGGGCGTGGACCGCCACGTGGCCGGCGGCCGCCGAAGTAGCCTCGCTCCGGATGAGCGACGAGAACGGGGTGGCCGGGACTGCGGAGAGACCCGACGGGACTGCGGAGAGACCCGACGAGGTCGCGGGCAGACCCGACGAGGTCGCGGGCAGACCCGACGGGACTGCGGAAAAGGCCGGATCCGCCGGACCGGCCGGTGCGGGCACCACCGAGGTCGAGTGGCAATTCGACGCATTGGACCTCCGGCCCGTCGAACGCTGGCTCGCAGTGCTCCCGACCCGCTTCTACGCCGACGTGCCGACCCTCACCGTCCTCGCCAAACCGACGCGCCGCCTCGTCGACCGCTACGTGGACACGGCGGACTGGCGCGTCGGGCAGGCGGGGTTCGTGCTGCGGACGCGCCAACGCGGGCGCGCCGTCGAAGTGACGCTGAAAGAGACGCGCCCCGCGGAGCCCGGTGGGCTGCGGCGACGTCTCGAGCTCACCGAGTCGCTCCCCTCCGGGCTGTCCGCGCTGGGGCCGAGCGGCCCAGTCGGACGACGCGTGCACGCGGTGGCGGGGCGACGACCGTTGGTGCAGGTGCTGGAGGTCCGCACGCGGCGCCAGCCCTTCTCGTTGCGAGCGGCGGGCGTCGAGGTCGCGGAGGTCGCGCTCGACGACACCACGATCGTGGTCGGCCCCCACCAGGCGCCCGCTCGGCTTCGGAGGGTGGAGGTGGAGGTCGCTCCAGGTTGGCTCGACACGCTCGCGCCGGTCGTGACCGACCTGCGCGACTCGGCCGGGATGAGCCCCGCGGCGCTCTCCAAATTCGAGGCCGGACTGCTCGCTGCGGGCCTGTCCATACCGGGTCCTCCGGACCTGGGGCCCACCGACGTCCCGCCCGACGCAACGATGGGCGACCTCGCCTACGCGGTGATCCGCAAGCAGGCCCGTGAGCTCTTCTCGCACGAGCCGGGCACCCGCCTGGGCGAGGACCCCGAGGAGCTCCACGACATGCGCGTCGCGACGCGCCGGCTCCGTGCCGCCTTGGACGTCTTTGCGTCCGCACTTCCGTCGCGGGCCGCGGCCGTGCGCGAAGAGCTGCGATGGATCGCCGCCGAGCTCGGAGCCGTGCGAGACCTCGACGTGCAGCTCTCGGACATGGCGCAGCTGGGTCGGTGGTCCGAAGGGTGGGCAGGCGACGAGCACGGCACCGCTCTCGCCCACCTCCGGGCCCTCCTCGAGACCCAGCGGGAAGAGGCGAGAAGGAGCCTGCTCGACGCCCTCGACTCCCCCCGCTGGGAGCGCCTCGCGGCCGCGCTCGTCGCGCTCGCGCGTCAGGGGCCGAGCAGGCGCGTACCCGGCACCCGCGTCGCAGCCGCGATCGCGGCGGCGCCCCTCTGCGAGCAACGCCACCGCGCCATGCGCGCCGCGGCGAAGCGGGCGCACCGGTCGCAGACCGCGCACGACTTCCACCGTGCCCGCATCCGCGGGAAGCGGCTCCGCTACACCCTCGAGTTCACGTCCGTGCTCTACGGCCAACCCGCCGTACGCTTTGCCAAGACGTTGACCCAGCTCCAGGACATCCTCGGCCGAATGCAGGACGCTGAGGTCGCCTCGCTGCGCCTTCTTGCGCTCGCGACCGAACCTACGCCGCCGGGCGTGCTCCTCCCTCCGGCGACGGTCTTCGTCATGGGCGGGCTCGCCGAGCGTTACCGCCAGGAGTCGGCGCGCCTTCGCGAGATCGCGGGGAAGAGGCTGAAGGTCCTTCGCGGCAGGACGTGGCAGGAGCTCGATGCCGCAATCACCAAGGCTCGGCGCCATGCCGAGGCGATCGCCGCATCCCTTCAGTACCCCCGTCCCTCACGCGTCGTTGCCCGCTCGGCCGGCAGCAGGGCGAGCGGGTCCCCGCCGGCCGCCTCGAACCCCCCGTCGAGGGACCGGGGCAGCTCTCGCTTCGAACGGCCCGATCTCACCCCCGACGCAGCGCCCACCGACGGCGCCGGGACAGCACCGGACAGGACTCCAGGCGCGGCGCCCACCGACGGCGCCGGGACAGCACCGGACAGGACTCCAGGCGCGGCGCCCACCGACGGCGCCGGGACAGCACCGGACAGGACTCCAGACGCAGCGCCCACCGACGGCCCCGACACAGCGCCCGCCGCGCCCGGTTCCCCGCCGACCGCGGAGCCCGCTGACGCCGGACCGGCGACCACGAGCCTCGGCTCTGCTGCGACGGCGTAGCCCCGGCGTAGCCCAGCCCAGCCAGCCCAGCCAGCCCAGCCCAGCCCAGCCCAGCGGCACAGAGGTTCGGGCCGGAGGCCGAGGCCTCCCGCTGTTCCGCGCCGACGGAGCTTCGGCGAGGGCCCCTGAGCTGGCCCACAGGATCGCCCCGAGGGCTCAGCCGGCTGGACGTTCCCCGAGGAGCGTGCCGTCGCGGTACTCGAGCTGGCGGCGGCGGGTGGCCGGGACACGAGGGCCCGGAACGACGAGACCGGTCAGGTTCAGCGGGTCGGATGCGGCCAGGGCGAACGCCTCGTCGTCGTGCCGGCCGCGAACGTGCGCGAGGAGCTCAGCCGCCTCCTCGAGCGCGTACTGCTCTCCGGAGAGCCCGGCGACGAAACGCCCACCCATGCAGAGACCGCGCGCTTCGAGCCGCCGCAGCGCGCGCACGACGTCGCGCCAGTAGAGGCGGTAGGACTCGCGCGCCCACAGCTCCCACGACACCACCCCCCACCGCACGAGCAGCTGGGCCGCGACCGCCTCTGCGAGCTCCTCCTTCCGCAGCAGCTCGCCATGTGTGGCCGGCTC